>JAKMGV010000231.1 GCA_022424725.1 Paracoccaceae bacterium | reverse complement strand
ACGGCGAGTTATGGCAGTCAGGCCTATCATATGCGGTGGTTCCTGCAAAACCAAACGGGTGATGTTCAGATCGAAAACATTTCCGACACCGTGAACGGGTTCCAATTGGCTGGCCCCAATGCCGCCACAGTGTTACAAGCCGTCACGCGCAGTGACGTTTCAGCAATGAAATTCATGGATGTCCATGAAATGGCTGTGGGTATGGTGAATTGTGTGGTCCAACGGGTCAGCTACACGGGTGATTTGGGGTATGAAATTTACTGTCACACGATGGATCAGCGCACCTTGTGGCAGGCCCTGTGGTCGGCAGGTCAGGCATTTGATCTTAAACCCTTTGGCATGCGCGCGATGATGTCATTGCGATTGGATAAATTCTTTGGCTCTTGGTTGCGTGAATTTTCGCCCGATTATACCGCGGGTGAAACAGGGATGGATCGCTTTATCTCATGGCAAAAAGACGCTGATTTTATTGGAAAATCTGCCGCACTGG
Source organism: Paracoccaceae bacterium (assembly GCA_022424725.1). Classification (GTDB taxonomy): domain Bacteria; phylum Pseudomonadota; class Alphaproteobacteria; order Rhodobacterales; family Rhodobacteraceae; genus HIMB11. The sequence goes on along the minus strand of JAKMGV010000231.1, from coordinate 2,605 downwards.
CAGAAAGAGAGGCAGGCAGTGCACGGGCCCTTGTCGCGTTTGAGGTTGATGCAGAGGACGCAGATGTGGTCGCCTATGAACCCGTCTGGATTGATGGCGCGGTCAAGGGGTTCTGCACATCAGGTGGCTATTCCCATTATGCTGAAAAATCCATCGCGCTTGCGCTGGTCCCGCGTGAAAACGCGGTCGACGGGCAAGAAGCAGAGATTGAAATTCTGGGACAGATGCGCAAAGCGAGCGTGATAACAACACCACTCTTTGATGCAGATGGTGCGCGGATGCGTGGATAACCACATGTCGCTAGCGATTGTCATATTGGCTGCTGGCGCCTCCTCTCGGATGCGGGGGCGCGACAAACTTTTTGAGGTCGTGGGGAACACACCAATCCTAACGCGGTTGGTGCGTTTTGCCCAAGGGTGTGGTGATGTCTATGTGACGTTGCCAGATCCAAACCACCCAAGGCATGATCTTCTGAGTGATACACAGGCAGTGCCGATTTACGTGCCCGATGCCGCAGACGGGATGAGTGCATCAATCAAGCGCGCCTGCGTTGCGGTATCAAGAACATCGGCCAAGGGAATGATGATCCTGACAGGGGATTTACCCGACCTAACAGAGGCGCATTTTACACAGATCTTTGCAAAGTGGGCCAAGGACGAAACACGCTATGTTCAGGCCAAGGATCAGGATGGAAAACCGGGGCATCCCGTAATCATTCCAAAATCGGGCTGGGACGACATTGAAACCCTGCAGGGGGACATAGGTTTGCGCAATATTTTGCGTGAAAAACGCATTGAATACGTTGCATTCAAGGATTACGGCCCAACGCTTGATCTGGATACGCCAGAGGCATGGGATGCATGGCGCGCTTCGCGTTAACCTACGATGCGCAGTGATCCGCGTTGTCCACGATCCGCTGTTGGAATGTGGACCGCGCGACATAAGGGGCGCACATCGTCAAATTCAAATCCAACCATACGTGCCTGATGTGCATTCAGTGTCATCATTGTAAAGGAATGGGCGCTATATCCCGTACCCATCCAATGACCGTTGACCAAGACCGCTTCGTGCCCGTCACAATCCACAACATAGGTGTTGGCAATATCACTTAGGAAACGCACACCCGTTCTGTTTTTCACCAAATCACCTGCGCGCACGAACACATCAGATCCGTTCATATCATCGGACATCAGAATCAGTTGTTCAGGTGAAACAATTAAATCCTCGGCAGGGAAATCAGGACCCAAAGTGAGCCTCCCCATCTGACCTGGTCCACCGCTATGTTTAGGAAACGGAGGACCGAGAATGGCGAACAAGATGTAGCGTAGCGGAATGAAGCCGGAAGAGATTGTCTCGAAGTTACGGCAAGTTGAGGTATTGATGGGACAAGGTATGTCCCGTCTGGATGCGATCAGACAGATCGGAGTTGTTGAACAAACCTATTACCGCTGGCGCAAGCAGTATGGTGGAATGGGCGTAGATCAATTGAAGGAACTAAAGCGGCTCCAGAAGGAGAATGAACAGCTGAGAAGAGCTGTGTCTGATCTGACGCTCGACAAGTTGATCTTGAAGGAAGCCGCAAGGGGAAACTTCTAAGCCCCGTTCGTCGTCGTACTTGCATTAATCATGTGCGTAGCCAGTTCAAAGTCTCGGAGCGTCGGGCTTGCCAGGTTTTGGGGCAACATCGTTCCACACAGAGGCATCTTCCAAGGGGGCGTGCCGATGAAGACAGGCTTGTTGCTGATATGATTGAGTTGGCTCGTCAGTTTGGCAGATACGGCTATCGCAGGATTGCGGCGTTGCTCAGAGAAGCAGGTTGGTCAGTCAGTGATGGTCGTATTGAGCGGCTGTGGCGACGAGAGGGGCTTAAGGTTCCACAAAAGCAACCGAAGAAGGGACGGCTCTGGCTAAGCGACGGATCATGCGTTCGGTTGCGTCCCGAGTACCGCAACCATGTCTGGAGTTATGACTTCGTTCATTGCCGGACCGATGACGGGAAAGTCTTTCGAACGTTGAACATCCTCGACGAGTTCAGTCGGGAATGTCTGGCCATCAAGGTCGACCGTAAGCTGAACTCTACGAACGTGATCGATGCTCTAACCGATCTGTTCATCCTGCGTGGCTCCCCCGCGTTCATTCGATCAGACAATGGTCCTGAGTTCATCGCTCAAACCGTGAGGGACTGGATTGCTGCAGTTGGAGCAAAGACGGCCTACATCGAACCAGAAAGTCCTTGGGAGAACGGTTACTGCGAGAGCTTCAATGGCAGGTTCAGAGATGAACTGCTCAACGGAGAGATCTTCTACAGCCTACGGGAAGCACAAATCATCATCGAAGAATGGAGAAAACACTACAACACAAAGAGACCACACAGTGCATTGGGCTACCGCCCACCAGCTCCTGAAGCCAAAATACCCATGGATCACAGGCCAATCATGCACTAACAATCAATTTGGACCAGTCAGATGAGGCTGCTCAGTAGCAGTAGGGCTTAACCTACTGATCAACTCTTTGACTGACACCAGTTTCCTATGCTCACAACGACACTCTAAAGACATGTGATTGTTGCTTATGTTGTGGAGTTAGGTCATGCTGACATTAATTG
>JAKMGV010000230.1 GCA_022424725.1 Paracoccaceae bacterium | reverse complement strand
TATACATTAGCCTCTGTGGTGGATGATACGGAAATGGGGATCACACATGTTGTGCGCGGATCCGATCACGTCACAAATACAGCCACGCAAATCCAAATGATCCAAGCCTTGGGTGGCAACGTGCCTGAATTTGCACACCATTCTCTTTTGACAGGCCCACAAGGCGAGGCGTTGTCAAAACGTTTGGGAACACTGGCGCTTAAGGACATGCGCGAAAACGGTATCGAACCCGAGGCGATCATTAGCCACATGGCCCGATTGGGATCAAGCGAACCTGTTGAATTGCGTACAGCATTGGATGAGGTTGCGGATAATTTTGATCTCTCGACCTTTGGCTCTGCACCCACCAAATTTGATGAGGCGGATTTGTATCCGCTGACCGCACGTTTGTTACACGATCTATCTTTAACGGATATCCAAGCCGATTTGGACGCCGCAGGCGTATCTACGGATTTGGCAGAAGCCTTTTGGGCTGTCGTGCGCGAAAACATCACCACACGTAAAGATATCGCAGCGTGGTGGACCCTGGTCAGCCAAGGCGCCGATCCCCTGATTGAAGAGGACGACCGCGAATTTGTTGCAACCGCATTGGATATGCTTCCTGCGTTACCATTTGGGGATGGCACGTGGTCCGCATGGACATCTGATGTGAAGGCGGCAACAGGGCGCAAAGGCAAGGGTTTGTTCATGCCCCTGCGCAAGGCGTTGACCGGAATGGCACATGGCCCAGATATGTCGGCACTGATGCCCCTGCTGCAGGTTGTAAAAGCGAAAAAATAACATGGGTTCGTTCCCGCAAGGGAAGGGAACCTTATGTCAAACAGTAACGCCGAGTTTCTAACCGGCGCGCCCATGCGGCATGTCGCGGTTATGTCGGCCACCGCCTCGATAGGGTCATGCTGGTCGCATTTTATTTTTCACGATGTCATTCGGTATCGGAATTACGACAGCAGCAGCGCATAGGCGCGGCGCGTGATGGACCAAAGCCAAGACAGCGAAAGCGAGGTGCAAACGCATCAGGCGCATCAACTGCGCCTGTTTCATTTGCGTCGTTAACCCTTGGTCCCAACATTTTTGGCAAAGGCCTTGTCAAAGGCCTTTTGCTGATCGCCTGAGGACTCGGTTTGATAATTGGCTTTCCACTCTGCCATTGTCATACCGTAGAAGATTTCGCGCGCCTCTTCTTTGCCCATTTCAATGCCGCGCTCATTCGCGGCCTCTTGGTACCAACGGGACAAACAATTGCGGCAAAATCCCGCAAGGTTCATCATGTCGATGTTTTGAACATCGGTGCGCTTTTCCATCAAATGCTCTCGCAAGGTGCGGAAAGCGGCGGCTTCTAATTCGATGCGCGTTTGGTCATCCATTGGATTGCTCCTTTTAAACTCTTTCCTCAGGATATATGGAGTTCAGGCGCATTGGTCCAGAACTGTCATATTATCGTTTCTATAATTTGACAGTGTGCCCCAGGAATTAGCGTTGCGAAATGTGAAAACATACTGCATAAAGCAGAAAATGTTAACGCTAACAATAATATGTAAAATTGCCACACGGATCCGCCACGTGGTGTAGAAAAGGTTAAGACATGAGACGTCATCGGAATGTGAAAATCGTAGCCACCCTTGGCCCTGCATCGAGCAGCTATGAAATGATCAAGGCGCTGCATGAGGCAGGCGCAGATGTTTTTCGTCTGAACATGTCACACGGAACCCACGATGAAATTGCAGAACGTCATCGTCTTATTCGTCAGATCGAGGCAGAGCTCAGCAGCCCAATCGCAATCCTTGCGGACTTGCAAGGCCCAAAACTGCGCGTTGGTTCCTTTGCCAACGGTGAGGAAGAGTTGGAAAATGGAGCCGTGTTCCGCATGGATTTGGATACTGCAGAAGGGGACAAAACGCGTGTTTGCCTGCCCCACCCAGAAATTTTTGCGGCCCTGCGCCCAGATGCGACACTGTTGGTCAATGATGGTAAAATTCGACTGCGGGTGAAATCCTGTGGTGCGGATTTCGCGGAATGCGAGGTCATCAATGGCGGAACGATCTCAAATCGTAAGGGCGTGAACGTTCCCGATGTCATCCTGCCCGTGGCTGCATTATCCGAAAAAGATCGCGCGGATTTGGAATTTGCCTGTGAATTGGGTATTGATTGGTTGGCCCTGTCCTTTGTTCAACGTCCCGAGGATTTGGTTGAGGCGCGCGAATTGGCCAAAGGACGCGCTTCGATTTTGTCCAAGATTGAAAAACCCTCTGCCGTTGAACGGTTTGACGATATTTTGAATGCGTCTGACGGGATCATGGTTGCACGGGGTGATTTGGGCGTGGAACTGCCTGTGCAAAACGTGCCGCCCATTCAGAAACGTTTGGTTCGCAAATGCCGTGCGGCAGCAAAACCCGTGATCGTGGCGACGCAGATGTTGGAAAGCATGATCGAAAGCCCCATGCCCACACGGGCCGAGGTTTCGGATGTGGCAACCGCGATCTATGAGGGATCAGACGCGGTCATGCTGTCGGCGGAATCTGCGGCAGGCAGCTTCCCTATTGAGGCGGTGACAACCATGAACAACGTCGCCGTCGAGGTGGAAAGCGATCCAACATACCGCACGATCATGGAAACATCGCGCACAGCGCAGCGCACAAGTGTTGCCGATGGGATCGTATCCGCGGCCCGCGAAATTGCGGAAACAACGGATATTAAGGCGATCTGCTGTTACACCCAATCTGGCACAACCGCATTACTGACTGCCCGCGAACGCCCCCGCGTTCCGATCATTGCAATGACATCGGAAACGAATACCGCCCGTCGTCTGGCCCTGACCTGGGGCACAAACTGTGTGATGTCAGGCAGTAAGGATCGGTTTAAAGAGGCCGTTGTCAGCGCCGTGCGCGCCGCATTGTCCGAAGGTTACGCCACCCAAAACGATCAAATCGTGATCACCGCAGGCGTGCCGTTCAATATCCCTGGCACAACAAACATCCTGCGCGTCGCCCCCTGTAACGAACGCATGATTTACGCGATGGATCCTGAGTAGATTTCACCACAGTATTTTTGAGATTGCCGTTGTCTTCAGACAGGTTGTCGATCTCAGGACCTGAACGGACAA
>JAKMGV010000229.1 GCA_022424725.1 Paracoccaceae bacterium | reverse complement strand
GCGCGCGCACGTTACATTTTTGCTGTGCATCGTCAACAAAAGGGTGGATAAAAGGGTGTATGTAAAATCATATTAAAAAATAAAACATTGTTTATAGTGGTTATTATTATGATTTATGGTGCTGCTGAGTGGGATTGAACCACCGACCTCTCCCTTACCAAGGGAGTGCTCTACCACTGAGCTACAGCAGCCCGATGTAGGCGGTGCTTAGACGGAAAATTGCCTAGGCGCAAGACAATTCTGGACGCTTTTTCAGTTGTGATGTAAGCATGGCTTATGACGCAGGCAAAGCAAAATAAAACTCAAAAAAATGATGCACATGCACGTGAAGATCGCCTTAAACAAGCGCTAAAGGCAAACATGGCCAAACGCAAGGCGCAGGCCAAAGCACGTGCAAAACCAGAGCAGACGACGGCAGGGAAGGATACGTAATGGATTCCATATTGGTGACGGGAAATGGCCCATTGAATGGGCAAATCCCGATTGCGGGTGCAAAAAACGCATGCCTGACCCTGATGCCCGCAACGTTGTTAAGTGATGAGCCGCTGACACTGACGAATGCACCACGGTTGTCTGATATTAAAACAATGACCCAATTGTTAGAGTCTTTGGGGGCCGAGGTGCAAGCCATGGCAGATGGTCAGGTTTTGGCACTGTCGTCACATGAACTGACAAATTTGCGTGCAGATTATGATATTGTGCGAAAAATGCGTGCATCAAACCTTGTGCTTGGACCGCTTTTGGCGCGTGCGGGCGAGGCCGTTGTTTCACTGCCTGGGGGATGCGCAATTGGTGCACGGCCCATGGATTTACATATTAACGCATTGGAAGCATTGGGCGCAGAAATTGATCTGCGTGACGGCTATTTGCATGCCAAGGTTTCTGGTGGCCGATTAAAAGGTGCTGTGCATGAAATGCGCTTTGCCTCTGTGGGTGCGACCGAAAACTTTGTTATGGCGGCGACATTGGCCAAGGGCACTTCCGTTTTGAAAAACGCCGCGCGCGAACCCGAAATCGTTGATTTGATCCATTGTTTGCAAAAAATGGGCGCGCAAATTGACGGGGCAGGGACATCCACCATCACGATTGAGGGGGTCGACCGTCTGGGCGGTGTAACGCATCCTGTCGTCGTTGATCGTATAGAATTGGGCACGTACATGTTGGCGCCTGCTATTGCGGGGGGTGAAGTTGAATTGTTGGGTGGACGCATCGATTTGATTGAATCCTTCGTTGAAAAACTGGACGCGGCGGGCGTCGATGTTTGGGAAACGGCCAACGGGATCGCCACAAAACGTCGTGCCGATCATATCAAAGCGGTTGATGTCACAACAGAAGTGTTCCCCGGATTCCCGACGGATTTGCAGGCGCAAATGATGGCGATGTTGTGTACTGCGGATGGTGTCAGTAATTTGGAAGAAACCATTTTTGAAAACCGCTTTATGCATGCGCCCGAACTGATGCGGATGGGTGCGCAAATTGATGTGCAGGGTGGAACGGCAAAGGTGACGGGTGTTGAACGCATGAAGGGCGCGCCCGTTATGGCGACCGATCTGCGTGCATCTGTTTCATTGATCCTTGCGGGACTTGCGGCCGAAGGTGAAACAAGAGTCAATCGTGTCTATCACCTTGATCGCGGATACGAACGTTTGGTTGAAAAGCTCTCTGGTGTTGGAGCAAAGGTAGAAAGGGTACCCGGGGTATGACCCAAGATGCGGGATTTAATGATGCGCTGGATCGCCCATTGAATTTAGGTGCACAGGATGCTGAAGATTTACAGGTTATTTCGTCGCTGACGCAGGATGCGATCCTAACGGTTGATGACCTAAAATGGAACCGTGCGGAACGCCAATTGGTGTTTTTGCTGAAACGGTTTCGTTGGGAAGATGTCGAATTGGCCAAACAGCAGGGACGCAATCCTGAGCGTGTTCAATCCCTTTTGGTGATTCAAAATGCGACTGGGCTGGCCTCTCAGGGGATTGATCGAAAACAGGCAGATATTGTCTTATCTCTCATGTCTCTTGAATTTTCGGGTGCAGAGGATGGGGTCGGGGATTTGATCCTTACGTTCTCTGGGGCTGGGGCGCTAAAGATCCAGGTTGATGGCCTTGATGTTGCCCTACGGGATGTGACGCGGCCCTATGTCGCCCCCTCAAAACAGGTTCCAAACCACGACGAGTGATGCATGCACTTGTGATTGTGGGGGTTCAGCGCTATTTCACCCAAGACTGATTGGAGTGACCGATGCCTGTTTTTTTGAACGCAACTGATCCAAATTTTGAAGCAGAGTTTCAAACTCTGCTTTCTGCCAAGCGTGAAGATAGTCCAGATGTGGACCAAGTTGTTGCAGACATCATCGCCGATGTGCGGGCGCGCGGTGATGCGGCATTGTTGGAATACACGGAACGGTTTGATCGACTGTCACTTACTCCAGAAACACTTCGGTTATCAGGCGCAGAGATCGCGGCAGAAATCCAAAAGGTTGCGCCCGAAGATCGCGCCGCGTTGGAATTGGCGGCAGACCGTATTCGTGCCTATCACGCAGAACAAATGCCCCAAGATGCGTGGTGGAAAGATGCAAGTGGTGCGGAACTGGGATGGCGTTGGACACCCGTCAGCGCCGCGGGGTTATATGTGCCTGGTGGTCTTGCCACCTATCCTTCATCCGTTTTGATGAATGCGATTCCTGCCAAGGTTGCAGGTGTTGAACGCCTTGCCATTACGGTGCCAACACCAGGTGGTGCAATTAACCCGTTGGTCATATTGGCCGCGGAACTGGCGGGCGTCGACGAAATTTACCGCATCGGTGGCGCGCAGGCGATTGCGGCACTGGCTTATGGCACGTCATCGGTTGCGGCAGTTGATAAAATTACGGGTCCTGGGAACGCTTTTGTCGCGGCGGCTAAACGTCGTGTTTTTGGCAAGGTCGGCATTGATATGATCGCGGGCCCATCTGAAATCCTTGTGATTGCTGACAAAGATAACAGCCCCGACTGGATCGCATTGGATTTGTTAAGTCAGGCAGAACATGACGAAAGTGCGCAGTCCATTTTAATTACAGATGATGCAGATTTTGCATCTGCGGTTTCGGCGTCGGTTGATAAGTTCCTAAAAACCTTGG
>JAKMGV010000078.1 GCA_022424725.1 Paracoccaceae bacterium | reverse complement strand
CCTGCGCAGGTTGAAAAGGCCAAGGCCAATCCGAAATTGGTGGGTTGGTTCGTCGGTCAGGTGATGAAAGCCACAGGTGGCAAGGCAAACCCTAAGGCCGTGAACGAAATCGTTTCGGCAAAACTGGGGATATAATGACAGGCGTAGTTTCCTCCGCCTTTCTCAGATTTTCTATTTAGGAATGGATAGATCCAAGGCCAAGGCGTGGATTTCACCCATCAACTGTTTCCCAATTGCCGTATGCACGGCGCGATGCTGCGCGATCCGCGATTGGCCAGCCAAGGCGGCGGATACCATTTTCACACGAAAATGGCTTTCTCCGCCTTCTTGAAACCCTGCGTGACCACGGTGCATTTCGCTTTCGTCCACAACATCCAGATGTTCAGGATCAAATACATCCTTTAGTCGTGTGGTAATTTGTTCTGCGCGTGTCATTTTTTGTTTGTGCCTCTTCCATATTTCTGTGTCGCGGGTATGATGGCATGCCCGAGTCGAAAGGTATAGTCATGAGCAAGTCTGATCCATTCGGTTTTGACATTTCGGTGTCTGCCTCGAAAAAGAAAAATCCACGCGGTCGCCGCGGTTTATCTGGTGAATCGGAAACCTCCGTGCGCCAATGCGAACACGAGGGTTGCACCGAGCCGGGAAAATACCGCGCACCGAAATCACCAGATGTCTTGGATGAGTTCGTGTGGTTTTGTAAGGACCACGTGCGTGCATATAATGCACAATGGAATTTCTTTACCAATCAGACCGAGGCGGAAATGAACGCCCAAATGTCCAAGGACAAGGTTTGGGAACGCGAAACCAAATCCTTCCGCGATCCCGAGGCCCGTGCATGGGCCCGATTAGGGATCGAGGACCCGCATCAAGTGTTGGGTGACAATGCCACGAAAAATCCTGGACGTGCGGGAACATCGACCGGACATACCCGCCGCCTGCCCCCAACCGAACGGCGTGCCATCGAAATTTTGGACGCCAAAGACAGCTGGAGCAAAGCCGAGGTGCGCAAAGCCTATAAGGCCCTGATCAAAGTGCTGCACCCCGACATGAACGGCGGCGACCGAAGCCAAGAAGAGCAGCTGCAAGAAGTTGTCTGGGCCTGGGATCAGATCAAAGACAGTCGTAATTTTATATAGACCATGTGCACACAAGCTGAGTGAACTTTCTTTGATATAACCCACAATCTAAACTTCAATTGAAATTGAGTTATTTATGTTCAATTTCAATTGGTTAAGCGTTGACAAAAAAACCATCCAGGCATTTTATGTCCTTATAATTTAAATAAGGAATTCGCCATGAAATACATATATGCCGCTTTGGCTGGTATTGCGTTCACAACCCCAAGTTTTGCACAAAACATCACCGCCGAAGCAGGTCTGTCAACGCTGGGTTTGTATGCCGCACCCGTCTATGAGATGAGTGAAAATATTGATATCCGCGTACCACTCTATTTCGGATCACAAAACTATAAGTCCACCGAAGGTGGCACGACCATTGATGGGAAAGTGACATCTGAATCCGTGGGCGTCATGCTTGATTATTACCCCTCTGGCAGCGGGTTTCGCATCAGCGGTGGATTGACCGTAGGTGGCTATAATTTTGATGCATCGACAGCCAGTCTAGAGTTTGACGGAACAACCTACACCAGCGATTTTGACCTGAATATCAAGCAGGACAAAAACATCGTTCCCGTCATTGCGCTTGGCTACACGCGCCCAGTCGGACAATCAGGATGGCAGATTTTGGCAGAGGCGGGTGCCCGCTTTACCCACCTAACTGCGACAGTGTCAGGGCAAAATGCATTGGCGGCCGCCGATAAGGATGCGTTTGAAAGCGATTTCGATGAATTCAATAATGAGCTGTCAATAAATAAGTTCATTCCCTTCATCACCATCGGCGCAAGCTTTTCGTTCTAGGCTTTAGGCAGGCTTAAAAACCAGGCTGACACCGTTGATGCAATGGCGTTTGCCGGTTGGTTGGGGGCCGTCATCAAATATATGCCCCAAATGCGATCCGCAGCGGCGGCAGTGGCATTCGGTTCGGACCATAAAAAATTTGCGATCCTCTTTCGTGGCAACGGCATTTTCCTGCGCCTGCCAAAAACTGGGCCAGCCTGTGCCAGAATTGTATTTGTGTTCGGATGAATAAAGCGGCAAATCACATCCCCGACAATGATACATGCCATCGGCGTAATTTTTATCCAAAGGTGAAGTAAAGGCACGTTCTGTCCCCTCTTTGCGCATGACATTATATTCCATGTCGCTCAGCATCGCGCGCCATTCCTGTTCGCTGCGCGTGATTTCAAACACCTCTTCCCCTGCGTCTGATGCAGCACGTAATGCCTGTGTCAGGGCCAGTGTGGATAATGCGCCAAAAATAGCAGTGCGACGTTTCATATGCCTCTCCTTTACGGTTTGAACAAAATGTGGCGCATCTTGAAAAAGTTGCAAGTCACCCTTCTGCACAATTGCGTGAGGGTGAAAACATGCAATACAAGCGCGGGAACGTAAAAAATATCGCACTTACCCTTGCCTCTGTCGTACGAATGTTACATCACGTTCAGGCAATCACGCCGCTAGACAAAGGACACAGAGGATGAGCAGCGAACTGTTGGATCAAAACGCCAAGCCCACCGAAACGATTTCTGTTCGTGAGGTATTCGGAATTGATACGGATATGGAGATCAAAGCGTTTGGTGAACGCTCTTCTCGTGTGCCCGAGGTTGACAGCACCTATAAATTCGACCCTGATACAACAATGGCGATTTTGGCAGGCTTTTCGCACAATCGCCGCGTCATGGTGCAGGGCTATCACGGAACAGGTAAATCAACCCACATCGAACAGGTAGCGGCCCGTTTGAATTGGCCCGCGGTGCGCGTGAACTTGGACAGCCACATTAGCCGAATTGATTTGATCGGTAAGGACGCGATCAAACTAAAAGATGGTAAACAGGTTACAGAGTTCCACGAAGGGATCCTGCCATGGGCGCTACGTAACCCAGTGGCGATTGTGTTTGATGAATATGATGCGGGTCGTGCGGACGTTATGTTTGTGATCCAACGTGTGTTGGAACATGATGGGAAATTGACTTTATTGGATCAAAACGAAATCATCACACCACACCCGCATTTCCGCCTGTTTGCCACCGCGAACACAGTGGGTTTGGGCGACACAACCGGCCTTTACCATGGGACACAACAAATCAACCAGGCACAGATGGACCGTTGGTCGTTGGTATCAACGCTGAATTATCTGTCGATTGATGCGGAAACCGCCATCGTACTGTCAAAGGCGCCGCATTATAACACCGAAGCGGGTCGCAAGACTGTGAAGCAGATGGTTACGGTTGCTGACCTGACCCGCACGGCATTTATGAACGGCGATCTATCAACCGTGATGAGCCCGCGTACCGTGATCAACTGGGCGCAGAACTCAGAAATTTTCCGTGACGTTGGCTATGCCTTCCGCCTGACATTCATGAATAAATGTGATGAGCTGGAGCGCCAAACAGTTGCTGAGTTTTTCCAGCGTTGTTTTGATGAGGAATTGCCAGAGAGCGCCGCAAGTGTTTCACTGGGCTAAGCCTGTCAGGCGATTTAGAGGTCGATATGTCCAAACCTGGTGATAACCCCGCAGATCCGTTTAAAAAGGCACTGGCCGAAGCGACCAAGGTCATGGCCAATGATGCGGACCTGACTGTGACCTATACGGTTGATCCCGCTGGCGTATCAGGCGACAATATGCGCCTGCCACAGGTCAGCCGTCGCATGACGCGGGACGAGGTGTTGGTGGCACGTGGCACGGCCGACGCGCTGGCACTTTATCATAGATACCATGACGCGGGCACGCATGCGCGTTATGCCCCAGATGGCGCTATGGCGCGTGAACTTTATGAGGCGATGGAAACTGCACGGTGCGAGGCGTTGGGCGCCCGTGACATGCCTGGGACCGCGGGCAATATTGACGCGAAAATCGGGGCCGAGGCTACACGCCTGAACTATGACACCATCAGTGATCGTGCCGATGCCCCTCTATCCACGGCGGCAGGCTATTTGATCCGGCACTTGTCCACAGGGCGTGACATGCCCCCAGCAGCCGCAAACGTCATGGACCTGTGGCGCGGATTTATCGAGGAACAGGCATCTGGCACCCTAGATAACCTTGAAACCGCGCTGTCCGATCAGGGACAGTTTGCGAAATTTGCTCGCCAAATCATCAGCGATCTGGGGTATGGCGATCAGTTGGGTAATGATCCTGATATGCCCGATGAAGATCAAGAGGATCAGGCGCAAGAGGATCAGGACGAGGATCAAGATCCCGACAGCACAGGGGATGACGACAGCCAAGAGGATGAGGCAGAGGCCAATCCAGAACAGTCCCAAGAACAACAACAAGACGCCGCAGAAGCACAGATCAGCCAAGACGACAGTGCCGATGACGACATGTCCGACGAAATGGAAATGCCAGAGGGGGATGCACCACTTGATCCTCCCCCACCGCAACCCATTTCGGATGCTGATCCAAATTATGCCGTCTATAACACGGATTATGACGAAGAAATTCATGCCGAAGAATTGGCAGAACCCATCGAATTGGAACGGCTGCGCGCCTATTTGGACCAACAACTTGAACCGCTGAAGGGGGCCGTTAGCCGTCTGGCCAACAAACTACAGCGTCGCTTGCAGGCCCAACAAAACCGCAGTTGGTTGTTCGATTTGGAAGAGGGTATTTTGGATGCGGGCCGTTTAGCACGCGTCGTTGCAAACCCGACCACGCCGCTTAGTTTCAAAATGGAACAGGACACAGAATTCCGCGATACGGTTGTAACATTGTTGTTGGATAATTCGGGGTCCATGCGGGGACGCCCCATTTCTATTGCGGCGATCTGTGCCGATGTTTTGGCCCGTACTCTCGAGCGCTGCAATGTAAAGGTTGAAATCCTGGGTTTTACCACTCGTGCATGGAAAGGCGGCCAAGCGCGTGAAAAATGGTTGCAAGAGGGACGACCACAACAACCCGGTCGTCTGAATGATTTGCGCCACATCATCTATAAAGGCGCGGATGCCCCATGGCGTCGGGCCCGTCCAAATTTGGGGCTGATGATGAAAGAAGGCTTGCTGAAAGAAAACATTGATGGCGAGGCGCTGGAATGGGCCCATCGCCGCATGATTGCACGTCCCGAGGCGCGGAAAATCCTAATGGTGATTTCCGATGGCGCCCCAGTTGATGACAGCACATTGTCGGTGAACCCCGCAAACTATTTGGAAAAACACCTGCGCGATGTGATCGCCATGGTCGAAAAACGCAAGGCCGTTGAATTGTTGGCCATCGGTATTGGGCACGATGTGACACGATATTACGAACGGGCTGTCACGATCACAGATGTCGAACAATTGGCAGGTGCGATGACAGAACAATTGGCCGCGCTCTTTGATCAAGATCCAAGAGCACGCGCCCGTGTCATGGGAATTAAACGCGCGAGTTAAAAATGAATAAAGCGGTGTATCAAAGTTTCGAAGCCTCCTCAGAACCTGACAAGGGGCCCGAACGGCTGATCATGCTGCGGGACCAGATGCGCAAATCTGGTGTTGATGCGTTCCTAATTCCACGTGCGGATGTCCATCAGGGCGAATATGTGGCCCCTGCTGATGAACGTCTGGCATGGCTTACGGGGTTTACAGGATCGGCTGGGTTTTGTGCCGTTACACAGGATGCCGCAGGTGTCTTCGTTGATGGCCGCTACCGCGTCCAAGTGAAGGAACAAACACGCACGCCCTTTACCCCCGTCGATTGGCCCGAGGTACAGTTGGGAGATTGGTTAAAGGACAACTTGGCCTCTGGCATCGTGGGGTTTGATCCATGGCTGCATAGCGCCCGTGAAATCAAATCATTGGAACAGGATCTACGCGGCACGAACATCACCGTGCAGGCCGTGGACAATTTGATTGATCCCATCTGGCGGGACAGACCCGCACCGCCCATGGGATTGGCACGGGTTTTTGAAGACCACCTTTCGGGCGAAACGCATACGGCCAAACGCACCCGTCTGGCAGCAGAGTTAAAATCCGCAGGACACGCAGCCGCGTTCATATCCTTACCCGACAGCATTTGTTGGTTGCTCAATATCCGCGGTCAGGATGTGGCACACAATCCCGTAGTTCACGGATTTGCAGTATTGCATGATGATGCACGTGTTGATCTGTTTATGCATGCCCAAAAGGCCCAAGATATCCGTGCGCATTTAGGCAATGAAGTGACCTTGCGCGATCCAGATGAATTATTCGATTATGTTTCGTCTTTTCAGGGATCTATGCGCCTAGATGCAGGCACTGTTCCCTATGCAATTTCGCATGCTTTGTCCGATAACGCGATCTTATCAACCGATCCCGTCAGCCTTCCAAAGGCATGCAAAAACGCAACAGAATTGAACAGTGCCCGCGAAAGTCATTTGCGCGATGCGGCTGCGATGTGTCGGTTTTTAGCATGGCTTGATGCAGAACCGCATGGCACGCTGACAGAGATTGATGCGGCCACGCGGCTCGAGGAAATTCGCCGCCAAGATCTGCTAATGGACGAGATAAGCTTTGATACGATTTCTGCCGCAGGACCCCATGCAGCCCTGCCCCATTATCGCGTCACAACCGATAGCAATCGGACTTTGAACGCAGGCGAAGTTTACTTGGTGGATAGCGGCGCCCAGTATCAGGACGGCACAACCGACATTACACGGACCCTTGCGATTGGGGATCAATCGGACGCGGTCAAGCGTGCCTTTACCCGCGTGCTAAAGGGGATGATTGCCATTTCGCGCCTACGCTTTCCCCATGGTATTTCGGGACGCGACATTGATGCCTTTGCCCGTGCGGCTCTGTGGTCCGCGGGTCAAGATTATCAACACGGCACAGGCCATGGTGTGGGGCACGTTCTATCGGTGCATGAGGGTCCACAAAATCTGTCGCGCCGCTCCACGCTGCCATTCGAACCTGGCATGATCCTGTCGAATGAACCCGGGTTTTATCGCGAGGGGCATTTCGGCGTCCGCACCGAAAACCTGTTGATTGTTGTCCCGGCCCCTGATCAGCCAGATGGCAATTTGACCAATCTGCTTGAGTTTGAAACGCTGACCTATGTGCCCATTGATCGTCGCATGGTCCTGCGCGATATGCTGAACAGTGATGAGATTGAATGGCTCAACTCCTATCACCAAACATGCCGCGACAAAATTCATCCTCGCCTAACTGCAGCAGAACAGGTATGGTTACTGGATGCGACCCAACCGCTGTGACATAATATCGTTACAGTGACATGGTTTGGGTTCGTCAATGATGAAGAGAGGAACCGCCATGTCAGACCATATCACAACACGCTCCGCCACAGGCACATGGAGCGTTCGCGCAGGCGGTGCCGTTATTGGCGAAAGCAAAAATGCCATCGAATTGATCGAAGGCGATTTGCCCCCTGTGATCTATTTCCCAAAATCTGATTTGGCGATGGCCTTCCTTGATCAGACGGATCAAACAAGCATTTGCCCCTTCAAAGGAAGTGCGACGTATTATTCCATCGTCACAAAATCCCAAACCCTTGCTAATATGGGGTGGAGCTATGAAACGCCGATTGCAGGGATGCAAGCGATCGCAGGACATATCGCGTTTTACACACAGAACCAAGTCGCGGTTGAACAAATCTGATTAGCTGTGCTCTTCCTCAGCGGCATCAGACAGCGCCTTATTATAGGCGCGCGGTGCATCAACCTCATGCAGCCGTCCCACGATTTGCGAGGGCGCGGTTTCACCACCCACCTTAACCACGGGTAAATAGTCCGCGCGCGTACGTTCAAACACAGTCATTGCGGTGTTTAATGTGCCTGCGGCACTGACATAGTGTCCCTTTTCCACCAAATCCCAATCGGCTTGGGTCGCCTCATCTATTGGGCGCATGGTAGCATCTGTGCGCACCAATTCAAGCAGATATCCCTGCGGGCCAATGGCGACATGAATATTGCGCCGTTCCAATTGGGTTAGGAAAAACGAACGATCCACGTAGCGTGATGACAGCGCGGTTGCCAATG
>JAKMGV010000077.1 GCA_022424725.1 Paracoccaceae bacterium | reverse complement strand
GCAACGCTGCATTTTTAGGGAGAATCGTTGTGGCAAACGCAAAAGAAAAACTACTGATTAAACGGTATGCGAGCCGCCGTCTCTATAATACGGAAACCAGCGATTACGTCACGCTTGAGGATATTTCGGGGTTCATTCGCGATGGTCGCGATGTGCAAATCATGGATTTGAAATCTGGTGATGATCTGACGCGTCAGTATTTGTTGCAAATTATCGCAGAACACGAAAGCCGCGGTGAAAATGTCCTACCCGTTGACGTTTTGACCGATCTTGTCAGAAGCTATACCAATCAAGCTGCATCTGTTGTTCCGGAATTCCTGTCGATGTCATTTGAGATGCTGCGCGATGGACAGAACAAGATGATGGAAAATATTGGTATGAATTCCATGAATTCGATGCCCGGTTTCGAAGCGATGAAGGCCCAACAAGAAGCATTTATGAAAGCCTTTGGATGGCCATCCGCGGATCAAATGCCATCTGAACCCGCAAAAGACGCAGGCGGCAGTGACGATCTGGATGCGATCAAGGCACAGCTGAGCGCACTTCAAGATCAACTCTCAAAGATGAGCAAATAGGGGCGGACTTATTTCTGCGTCTTTTGATCAGACCTCTCATTACCTAGGTGGATGTCAGTGCGGAAACATCCGCTATGCTATTTCGGCGGATCCGATTGTAGCCTATTGTTGTCACTGCACAGATTGTCGGGCCCAAAGCAGTGGTGCATTTGGTATATCTGTTTGGTTTCCCACGTCGCGATTTACGATTACGCAAGGCAAGCTAGCCCAGTACAGGTTTACGCTTGATAGTGGTGATGAAAAGCTCTGCGCGTTCTGTCCCGATTGCGGTTCGCGCATCTATCACACGGGCACCGATGAGAGTGATATTTTAAGTCTCAAAGGTGGTTCGCTGGATATGATGCATCGCATTAGTCCTGTTGGACATATTTGGACAGACAGCGCGCTTGAATGGATCAAACGGGGAAATTTGCAGGGGTTCATTTACACCCATCAACCCGACAGTTTTGATGATATGATTGCGAAATTTGTTCCACCAATGTTGGATTAAATTCCGAAACGATCACGCAACCCATACCATGTCATCGCCAGAACCAATAGGGGCGAACGTAGCAATGTGCCCCCAGGAAAGCGCTGACTTGGTACAGATGCCATAGCATCAAAGCCCGTGCTATCACCATGAATCGCCTGCGCAATCAACTGACCCGCATGCGTGGCGGTTCCCACTCCATGGCCTGAATACCCTGTGGCGGCCCAACTGTTTTTCGATGGTCGCGCGAAATAGGGCATCCGTCGAATGGTGATACCCAATGTTCCCCCCCACGCGTAATCGATTTTGACATCGCGTAGCTGTGGGAAAATTTCCAACATTGGTTTGCGAACGGTGGCCGCGATATCCTTGGGAAATTGATACCCATAATTTTCGCCACCCCCAAACAGTAATCTGTTGTCGGTAGATTTGCGGAAATAATTTACAACAAACTTACTGTCGGCCACGGCAATGTTGTCGTTTGGGATCACATCCAGATCATTGTCCAGTGGCTCTGTTGCCACGATGAAATTGTTGATGGGCATGATCCGCGCAGCAAGACTGGGTTCCAAATCACCCAAATATCCATTGCAGGCATAAACAATGTGATCGCACGACACGGACCCATGTTCCGTTATCACTTGAATTTTGTGTGGCTGTTGTTCGACCTGCGCGACAAGGGATTGTTCAAAAATTTGAACACCCAATTGCTGCGCAGCATTGGCCAATCCCAATACGTATTTCAGCGGGTGCAAATGTGCAGAATTCCAATCAATAAAGCCGCCGTGATATGCATCAGTGTCACAAAGCCTACGCCCCTCAGCAACACTCAGCGATTGGACATGTTCCGCGTCGTAGGTTTGATGCAAGAAATCAGCATACTCACGCATCTGATCCCCAAGTCGTTGGGTGTGACCCAGATTTGCAACACCTGACGTTAGGTCGCAATCAATGTCAAACTTATTGATCAGTGATTTAACCAATGCTTGCGCGTCCAGCGCCATGTTCCACAACACACGAGCAGCATCATCACCCAGAAAATCAATCAGGTCATCCTGATCCATCCGTTGGCCCATACCCAACTGACCACCATTGCGTCCCGACGCACCAAAGCCTATGCGCTGTGCCTCAAGTATTGTTACGGAATATCCAAACTCGGCCAGATGCAGTGCGGTTGAAATACCCGTAAATCCCGCGCCAATGACACAAACATCTGCACTTTCTGAACCCATCAGCGCAGGACAGAGCGCCAGAGGCTTTGCTGTGTCGGCATACCAACTTTTGGGGTATTCGCCACGTCGATCATTTGCATAGAGCAGGTTCATACGTTCAACAGCAGGTGTTCGCGTTCCCATGGACTGATGACTTGCAAAAATTCTTCGTATTCCGTCCGTTTTACGATGGAATACACCCGTGCAAATTCGGGTCCCAAAATTTCGTGAAGCTCTTCAGATGCTTCGAATAAATCTAACGCCTCGCCCATGACACGCGGGATGTCCTCATCCCCTTCATAGGCGTCACCTTTGAACTGTTTGGTCGGACGAATTTCGTTGACCATGCCCAAATACCCGCAGGCAAGGGATGCCGCGATACCCAAGTAGGGATTACAATCCATACCCGCCAAACGATTTTCCACCCGACGTCCTTTGGCATCAGACAATGGAATACGAATACCTGTCGTGCGATTGTCGCGCGCCCATTCCAAATTGATTGGGGCTGCATGATCTTTCACATAACGCCGATATGAATTCACATAGGGTGCCAAGACCGCAATGGCCGCAGGCAAGTATTTCTGCAGGCCGCCGATGAAATAGAAAAACAGATCTGTTTCACCACCCTGCGGACCAGAAAAGATATTCTGGCCAGTTTCCGTATCAATGATCGAATGGTGGATATGCATTGCGCTGCCAGGCTCATCCTCGATCGGTTTTGCCATAAAGGTTGCGAAACAATCATGACGCAATGCGGCCTCTCGGATCAAACGTTTGAAATAAAATACCTCGTCGGCAAGGCGCACGGGATCGCCGTGGCGTAGATTGATTTCCAACTGGCCTGCACCGCCTTCCTGGGTGATGCCATCAATTTCAAATCCTTGCGCTTCTGCGAAATCATAAATGTCATCGATCACAGGTCCGAATTCATCCACCGCGGTCATGGAATAGGCCTGCCGCGCGGCCGCCGGTCGGCCCGAACGTCCCATCATAGGTTGAATTGATTTTGCGGGATCAATGTTGCGAGCAACCAAGAAAAATTCCATTTCTGGTGCAACAACCGGCGTCCATCCCTTTTTTTGATATAGCTCAACAACACGTTTCAAAACGTTGCGGGGGGCAAAGGGAACGGGTTCCCCTTTGCGATCAAAGGCATCGTGAATGACCTGAAGCGTCCAATCCCCTGTCCATGGTGCTGCCGATGTCGTGGAATGATCGGGCCGCATAATCATATCCCGTTCAATAAACCCTTCCGCACCCGCGGCTTCGCCCCAATCGCCTGTGATTGTTTGGTAAAATATCGAATCTGGCAAATGAAACGAACCTTGGCGTGCGTATTTCGCCGCAGGCACGGCCTTGCCACGCGCAATACCCGGCAAATCGGCAATGACGCATTCAACTTCGTCAAGTTTTCTTCCCGTCAGATAGTCTTGGGCGTGCTGAGGGAGTGAAGATAAAAAGGTTTCAAGGTCATTGGACATTACGTCCTCTTTTCTTGTTGGAAATGACGCGCAATTTTGTCGGCCATTTCGGGTTGTGCAGCCTTCTTTTGCAGGCGCGATTTTGCTGTGTTTAGCAGATCATCTGGAACCACGCCCTGACCGCGGTGATCAATCAAACCTTTGGTGAAGGAGGCGTCAAATTCTGGATGGGGTTGAAATGTTAATATGTGATTGCCGTAACTTAGAACCGCGTTCGCGCAAAAATCGGATTGACCAATCACCTGAGCGTCTGTTGGAAGTGTAACAACCTGATCCTGATGCCAGGCGTTTAGGGAATAGGTTTGACCATCGATTTCATAATCCGTCAGGCCAACACTCCATCCGCCATCGAATTTTTCGACACGGCCACCAAGGGCCTGCGCGATGATCTGATGTCCAAAACAAATGCCGACCAACAGGCGTTTGTCGTGATGAATTTTGCGGATTAAATCTTCTAAGGGTGGGATCCAATCATGGGGTTCATATGCGCCATGTTTTGACCCCGTAATTAACCAACCATCGGCCGCCTCTGGCCCATTGGGAAAAACGCCATCAACAACGGCGTATGTTTCGAATTCAAAATCATATGACCCAAGCAATTTTTTGAACAAGGCATCATAATCGCCCAAATCATTGATTAGGGCATCTGGTGAATGGCCAGTCGCAAGAATGCCAATTTTCATCATCTTAAACCTACTTTTATTCAGAATATCATACGGTTTCTAAATATGATTTCCAGTGTTCGGACATATCGATATCAGCCAAGAGCGATAGCTCTTGTTGTTTTGTCAGGCACAGATTTTCTATCAATGCCTGAGGCAAAATACGCGCGATCAGCGGATCGCTTTCAAATGCGTCAATTGCATCCTGCCATGTTGGGGCAAGTTGGGGCAAATCCAGATCATAGGCGTTTCCTGTGATTGGATCAGGTGGAACCATTTCATCTTCGATACCTGCCAATGCTGCTCCTAGGATCACAGAAAGGACAAGGTATGGATTGATATCACCCCCTGCAACACGGTGTTCGATCCGTCGCGCTTTTGGATGGCTTTCTGGAATACGAAGGGCCGAAGTACGATTTTCATAAGCCCAGCTTGCGCCTGTCGGAGCGTGCGTGTTGGGCACTAGACGTTCGAAACTATTGCCATGGGGTGCAAAGACCAAGGTGGATGCAGCCATCGCCTCAAGGCACCCTGCAACAGCATGGCGCAGCATCACGGTCCCTTCGGCTCCGCCATTGTCAAATATATTGTTCCCCTCTTCATCCAAGACTGAGAAATGCACATGCATTCCATTTCCAGCCTCATGGGCAAAGGGTTTGGCCATAAAGGTCGCGGCCATTCCATGTTTCCGGGCAAGCCCCCGAACCAGTGATTTGAACAACCATGTGTCATCTGCTGCGCGCATTGCTTCGGAATGTGTTAGGTTTACTTCGAATTGGCCCAAGCCCGCCTCGGAAATGGCCGTTTGTGCATCGATCCCCATAAGTTCGCAGGCATCGTAAAGTTCCGAAAAATAGGCATCAAAACTGTCCAACTGGCGAAGTGACATATAGGCGCGTCCGACAAGGGGACGCCCACTTTGTGGATTAATTGGGGGGCTTAGGTTTTCGTGACTGTCGTCAACCAAATAAAATTCCAATTCGGTTGCGGCCACGACCTGCCAACCGCGGGTGGCATAGCGGTCCAAGACCCGTGCGAGTGCGTGACGGGGATCCCCCGCAAAAGGTGTGCGATCAACCTCATACGTCCACATGGGGACAAAGAATGTCGGTACCTCCAGCCAAGGCATTGGAACAGGACCACGGTCCGTTGGCAGAAGAATTCCGTCCGCATCCCCCGTTTCAAACACCAATGGGCTGTTTTTGATATCTGACCCCCAAACGTCCAGGTTAAGGGCCGACAAAGGCAGTTTGATCGCCCCTTGGTCTACGTTGTTATAATCAGAGATGGGTAGACGTTTTCCCCGCATCTGACCATTCAGGTCACATGTTGCAACCCTGAACGTTCGGAATTGGTTCAAATCCATGAGAGCCTCGTTCAATAATTTGATCAAATTATTTCACCACCCTTGCCTTTTGTCTAGTAGAGAGGTGAAAGATTTTTATTTTTCCTAACGGATGATGTTCATCCGCAGTTTGATTTTGCCACGATCTGAGACGGGCAAATGGCGGTTCAATCGTTTATTAACAAGGCCATAGAGGCCAATCACGATTAGCGTCAGGACAATAAAATATCCCGCCAAAATCGGGTAAGGGACAAAGGGATTGAATGTTTTGTCCGCAAAATAGTTTGCATAATATAGCGCATCCCCGCGTTGACGTGTTGTGGGAAAGCCTGAAAAAAACACCAGTGTTGTCGCGTGAAACAAAAAGATAGCTTCGTTGGTATAGGCAGGCCAGGCCAGCCGTAACATCGTTGGCCAAGTGATCCGTCGAAAACGTTTCCATCCCGTCAGTCCATAGGCGTCGGCGGCTTCAATATCACCCTTGGGAATGGACTGAAGGGCACCATAAAAAATTTCGCCCGTGTATGCAGATGTATTGAGAAACAGCACAACCAGCGCGCCGATCCACGCCGAGGTGAGCGGGCCAAATATTGGGAAACTTTGTTTGAGTGAGAGGAATAGGAAATACGCGAAGAAGAACTGGATAAAGAGTGGGGAGCCCCGAAAGATGAAAATCGTCCATTCAGCACTGCGTCGAAAGATCGGATTGGTGGACATTTTACCAAGCGCAAGAAGTGTCGCAAAGAAAAATCCAGAAATCAGGGCAAGCACACCAAAATAAATGTTCCAGATCATGCCCGATCCGATCAGCGTGAATTGGTGGCAAAGCGTGAATTCATTGCGCGGCAATAAACGTTCCCCAATTCCAACAGAACGCAGGCCGTAATCCGCGATGATGTCCCAACAACTCATGCTTTGGCCCTCCGCTGGGCTTCACCTGCGGCTGTCGCCTGTCCATGTGTCAAACGTTTCATAAGTCGGTCTAATACGATTTCAGACACCTTTGTGAACATCAGGTAATATATCAGCAGGGCAAGGAAATACCACATCCGCCAATCGGGGTGTGGATAATCGGTAAAGCGTGCGGTTTTGGACCCACCCAATTCGCGCGCCCAATACACAATATCTTCAACCCCCAGAAGGAACAAAAGCGGCGTGGCCTTGATCAAGACCATCCACAAATTCCCAAGTCCAGGAAGCGCATAGACCCACATTTGTGGAACGGTGATACGCCAAAACACCTGCGATGATGTCATGCCGTATGCGTATGCTGTTTCCTGCTGCGCATAGGGCACGGCACGCATAGCGCCAAACAAAACATTGGCTGAAAACGCCCCAAATACAATCGCAAAGGTAAAGACAGCAAGCGCAAATCCATAGGTTTCATGTATCCATTGCGGTGCACTGCTAAGGGGTAGTTTTGCGGCCTGACACACCACAAAATCGTTTCCCTGTCTGATCGGTTCGCTCCAGTCTGGGCATAGCATTTTGTGACGTGACCACTCCAGAAATTGGTCCAATGCGATGACAAAGAACATAAAAAACGCAATTTCCGGGACACCTCGCACGATGGCGATGTAGGCGCGACCAAACAGGCTGAATACGAAAAATTTTGAACGCGCAGCCATTGCGCCCACAAAACCAAATCCCAAGGCACACGGTGCCGTAATTCCAAGTAATAATAGCACCGTCAAAAAGGACCAATAAAATCCCATGTGTTTCGGAGTTGTGAGGTAACACAACATCCACTGGAACTGGCCTAGGCTGTCAGGATCGGTGCAAAATTCGAACATATCGTGGATCAAATAAAATTGCGGCACGCTGGTCGCGTGCCGCAAAAACGTATCGTGATTAGAACTGGCCTGATGTTGGCAACCATTCGCCAATCAGCACGTTCAATGTGCCATCCGCTTTCATCTCGCGGATCGCTGCCGAGAACTTTTCGCGAAGTTCCGCGTCAGATTTGCGGAAACCCATGCCGATGCCGCCGCCGATGTAAACATCATCACCAGAGAAGGACATGTCGCTGCTTTCAACTACGATTGGCTCCAAATACGCTTTGTCCGCCAAAACCGCGTCTGCTTCGCCTGAGCGCACAGCTGCGATTGTTTCTTCTGGTGTTGCGAATTCAAGCAATGTCGCACCGCTTGATGCGATGTATGATGCTTGAATTGTGCTTGATTGTGCGGCGACAACTGCACCAGACAAATCACCTGAGAAGCCAGAAAGTGTTGCGTAGGCTGATGCATCTGGCAATGTGTATTGCTCAGAGAAATCAATCACTTCCATACGCTCAGCAGTTACTGACATACCTGCGATGATTGTATCATAGT
>JAKMGV010000228.1 GCA_022424725.1 Paracoccaceae bacterium | reverse complement strand
GGAAAACAGCAACACAAAGATAGGAGAGGTAAAAAGCCCAGCACCAGCCTCGGCAATGGGCATCATGGGCATCGCGCCGAAATACAATAGCATGGATGTCACCATAAAAACCGTACGCGCCGCGATCGGTTTCCAGAGTTTCGCAAGCACAGGCATGCCGAATAGTCGGGCGGCGATTATGACCATGAATATGGCAATCAAGGAACGAGAGAAATGGAATTGCCCAACGCTGACAGTGTCGGATACCAGCAGGGTCAGGTTATCTGAAAACCCAAAGATCGAAATGCCACTGACCAAAAATATTGCGCCCTTTGACGCGTCAGAAAGTTGATCAAACATGGATGTCACCTGTGGATATTGCGCAAGCTGTTGAAATACTGTTCACAAAGCCAAGTCAAATCTTATTTCAGGTGCTTGCGCGTATTTGATTTAATTTATTGAACTCTGCGTATTCCTGCGTATGACTGTCATGCAGGACCGCATGTAAAGTGACAGACGACGCAGCATGACAATTTTCAAAAAAATCGTGATGGATATTTATATCGTATCTTGGGCCTTGTTTAAGGTTTTGATTCCGACGTTGATTGTTGTTAAAATTGCCGAAATGGCGGGCGCGGTTTATTGGTTGAACGTCGCCATGGCGCCCGTTGTCACGATGATCGGTTTGCCTGCCGACATGGCGATTGTGTTGACAACAACAATGCTGACGAACCCATATGCGGGTTTGATGTTGCTAAGCGCGATGCCACCTGCCGCATCCCTAAGTGTTGCGCAAACGACCATCATCGCATCCTTCATGCTGTTTGCACATTCATTGCCTGTTGAGGCGGCCATTACACGCAACGCAGGTTTACGGGTGGGGGTGACATTGGCCGTGCGTGTAGGGGCGGCTATTTTGTTTTGTACGCTTTTGAACATATTTTTTAATCAATTCAATTTTTTGGGCGAAACAGCTCACCTACATTTGCCGCAATTTGATGTGACCCCCAGTTTGATGCAATGGGGTATTGATCAGGTCAAGGGGTTGGTGTTTATCCAAGTGGTCATTATCGTTTTGATTATCGGGCTTGAACTGTTGCGCTGGATCGGTGTGGAACGCTTGATCCAAAAAATGATGCATCCCATTTTGGTTCTGGTCGGCATTGGCAGTCGCGCATCTACCATCGTGATTGTTGGACTAACCTTGGGTTTGGGGTTTGGCGGTGGTTTGATGATCAAGGACGTACGTCAGGGTATGATCCCCGCACAGGCCGCGGTTGGGTCATTGGTCTTGATCAACCTCTATCACTCTGTGTTTGAAGATACGGCAGTTTTGATGCTGCTTGGTCCATCGCTGTTTTATATTCTGGTGGTGCGGGGGATATTTTCGCTTATCCTGACCTATGTGATTATTCGTCTGCTGGCCCTGTTATCTGAACCCAACTATGACCGTTTTGTTGTAAATACCAAGGCGTTTGGTGCAAACTAAAAATCAACTTCAATCGCGATACCGCGTTTTTGGGCCAAATCGACTACTTTGGCCGCCACTGACAAATCCTGTAACCCAACACCCGTGCCATCAAAAATGGTGATTTCCGTGTCGCTGCTGCGCCCTGCGTGGGTGCCATTTATCACGGCACCCAGTTCGGTAATGTCATTGGATGTGATCAGCCCATCTGCGACAGCATGCTGTGCTTCGCCAATGGAAATGGATTGCGCCACTTCGTCTGTGAACACGGTGCCTTTTGCGATCAGGGCGGCTTCAACCTCTTGTTTGCCTTTGGTATCGGTTCCCATGCAGGCAATGTGACATCCCGGCGAAACATGTTCCGCCATAAGAGAGGGCGCAAAGGCAGAGGTGATGGAAATAATCACATCCGCCTGCTGCATCCCATCAAGCGTCACTGCCTCAAACGGTAGACCCGCTTCATTGGCAACCTTTTCGATATTGGGCAGCATTTCGGGGTGGTAATTCCATCCGATCACCTTTTCAAAGCGGCGTTGTTCAAGGGCCGCACGTAACTGAAACGTGGATTGATGTCCTGCACCAATCATGCCGATCACCCGCGCATCAGGACGCGCAAGATGTTTTATAGAAACCGATGACGCCGCCGCGGTCCGCAGCGCGGTCAACAGGTTCCCGCCTACCATGGCACTGGGCATGCCCGTATCAGGGTCAAACAGAAACACCGTGGATTGGTGATTGATATGTCCAAACTTTTCCAAATTGTTGGGCCAATATCCCCCCGCCTTCAGGCCAAGCGTTAATCCCGCCCGATCAAAACCGCCCTTAAATCCATAAAGGGCATCTTCATGCCCAATCGCTTCGCGAATGACAGGAAAATTATAGGCGTCTTTTGCGGCCATCGCGGCAAAGACTTCTTCAACGGCATCAAAGGCCGCCTCGAGTGTCATCAGGTTTGCGATTTCGCGTTCGGGTACAAGTAGCATGGGTCGTCCAATTCGGGTGTTGTAGAAAGGGCGCCAATGTGATCAGCGCCCTATAGGTGTTTTCCAGTGTTTTAAATTTAATAGGCGTGTCCGCGCGCCGAAATCGGCCAAACGCATTCCACCTTGCCATTGCGTACGCCCACGTACCAATCATGAACATTGGCGGTCGGGTCACAGTGACCTGGAACCAATTTCAGTTTGTCGTTGATTTTCAAAACACCCGCAGTGTCCATAACAACGCCATGTTCGTCGGAACATTTTACGTATTCCACATCATCGCGCCCATAAATCACGGGCAGGCCGCTGTCGACAGATTGCACCTTTAGCCCTGCATCCACGATGGCTTTGTCCGCTTTGGCATGGCTCATAACACTGGTCAGGATAAACATCGCATTTTCCCATTCGCCTTGGTCGATGCGCTTGCCATCCTTATCCAAAATACGCCCATAATCGGCGTCCATGAATGCATAGGACCCACATTGTAATTCGTTGTAAACGCCAGAGGTGGATTCAAAATAATAGGATCCCGTCCCACCACCGCCAACGATGTCACATTCCAATCCCTTGGTGCGCAGCGTGTCCACGGCGTCCTTGACCATGGCAACAGCAATGCCGATTTTTTCCTTGCGCTCTTCATAGCTGTCTAAGTGCTGCATCGCACCTTGATAGGCTTGGATGCC
Organism: Paracoccaceae bacterium; assembly: GCA_022424725.1. Classification (GTDB taxonomy): domain Bacteria; phylum Pseudomonadota; class Alphaproteobacteria; order Rhodobacterales; family Rhodobacteraceae; genus HIMB11. The sequence continues at coordinate 17 of JAKMGV010000228.1, read as the reverse complement.
CGCGAATTTAAGGCCCT
>JAKMGV010000227.1 GCA_022424725.1 Paracoccaceae bacterium | reverse complement strand
TTCTATGGTGAAGAGCACAGAGTGTCCAGTGGAAAATGTACTTTTTTGGCGGATTGTTAGACAACTGTGTGACGCTGCAAAATATCTATGAAACGTTCACGCGCCTTGGGCATGGTCTTTACGCCCAACGCTGGTATCACCTTGTTCAACCAAAAATATGAGAGAATCTGCACACCATCAAATACGTCAGATATAATTTTGTCTTTTTCCATCACAATGCGCGGCATAGGTAATAGGCGATCTGCCCATTCCCCTGCTGCCTGCTGACTTACGGCGCAACCTGATTTTGGTGAGAGGTAATGCAAATTTTCGGTATCGCCCGTAACGACACATTTGGATAGGTCCAAACCAAAACCTAAAGCCTCTAACAGTGCAAGCTCCCAATAGAAATATCCGACGCACCACATATCTGGATGTATCAAAAAATCATATAATTTTTCAGTGGCGTCAAACATCTGCGGTTGCGGATCACGATCCTCTACAAAAGTAGTAAGCATCGAACTTAATGCTGCAACTCCCGCTAGGGTTAAACGACTGTCTAATATTTCTGGGTAAGATTTTATTACATCGACTTGCACGCTTCCCATATGCTCGCTTAGGCGCGCACGCCACGTAATATCAAGCATATTTCCCATCTGCAGGAGTGGACGAAATTTCCTGGATTGACCGCCACGCAGAACGGCACGCACACGGCCATTTTTTTGTGTCAGGGCATCTACAATAACGGCAGTTTCACCAAAGGGTGCAGTGCCTAACAATATGCCCTGATCGCGCCATTCCATGACCTGCATATAATGCGTGAATGGTCTTATGTCATCAGTGGCAGCTAGAATATACTTCCATCAATGTGCACCAGAAGTTTCCCCCCCAATTCAAACTTTGATCGTTAGGATCATAAAAATCATTTGCATCTTCGATGTGTAGTCGAAAACGGTCCGCGCCAAATTGAATTTCAAGCCATCCTTGGGATTAAATATAATCAAGCCCATTCAAGAATGACATCTCAATATCGTCATTTGCCCAAAAGAATGCCTACGACACCGCGATTTGATCCTCGACAATGTTTAAATCTTTCACAATATCTACGCGGTTGCCCTTTTGAAAAATGAATGTGTCGCTATCGGCACCGCCAAACAAAATATCTCTGCCTTTGCCGCCATTAATCACGTCTTCTCCAGTACCACCGTAAATTTTATCGTGACCACGGCCACCATACAGCCTGTCATTATCAGCGCCACCTGTCATCAAATCATTGCCGCGCCCGCCAAAGATGGTGTCGTTGCCTTTCGAGCCGTGCAAGTAATCGTTCCCACGACCACCCTTGATGTGATCATCCCCTGCATCACCATCGATCATATCACGACCCTGGCGACCTTCGATTGTGTCCACACCTTCGCCACCTGTGATGCGATCCCAACCGCATCCTCCGATGATCAGATCGTCACCATCATGACCGTTCAGCCGATCATTACCTTTCAAACCCTTGATCGTGTCATTCCCACTGCCCCCTTCGATTACATCGTTCGATAAGATGCCGCGTAGATTTTGATCGGGGTCAATGACAGAGATCGGCACGACCTGAGACTGGGGGTTTCCGTTGGCATCAAACCTCTGACCAAACATCTCAGTGTTGAAATCGCCAAGTCCGTTCCAGACGGTCATGAAACCTCCGTCAGCAGTTGGAACGATCTCCAATTCTGCGGATCCGTATTCGATTTTATCGCTGAATGTAAAATTGACGACGCTGCCATCGGGTTTCAGGATCGTACCCTGCATTGCGAAAATCCCAGGGCCTTGATTAACCTTTGAGCGCCATGCCGCAACAAATGTGCTATCGCCCAAATAAGTTGCAGCAGCAAACGATTGATCAACATTGTCAGCTGGATGCAGTTTGAATGGCCACGTCAACGGTTGACCGTTTGCGTTATTTTCTTGTGCAAAAATGTCCAAGTTATAGTTGGGCTGATCATAATCAAAATATTCGAAAACCAACATGTACCCGCCCGTGGTCGGATCAACGGCAATGTCCACATTCCGCGCAACCGTGCGATTACTGTCCGTCATCAGGATCGAGTGACGCGCAACTTGATGGCCCGTAGTATCATAAACCTCCATCACAATTTCCGACACACCGTTATCTGTATAGTTTGAATTCGAATTGTGCCAAGACACCACAATGTTTCCATTTGGCAAACCCGAGATCGCAGGTTCGTGATCATATTTGTCATCACCAGAAATCAACATTTGTTCGGGGCCCGTGGGTTCTCCGTTGGCGTCAAATTCGCGAAAAACGATGTCGTATCCCGAAAACGGATTAGAGTTGTCAGAGTCATAGCTTTTCCAAACCATCGCATAGCCACCCGTTTCAAATGCCACAATTTCGGACGAGAGTTGAGCGCTGACTATATTAGCATTCGACGTTTGGATTGGGCCGATAGGCGTCAATGCCCCAACGCTGCCGACATCGAAAACCGCATGATTTATGTCAGCGGTTGGACCCACATCTGGGTCAACCTCGGCCACAGTGCCCTAGGAAACGACACCATTTCCATTCGACAGATCTGTAATCGCTGGGTTAGTCTGGGACTGCGCTGCGAACCCTGAAAGTATTCCATCCGGTCCTGCAAACGATCCATCTGCATTCAATACATGATAGGCAAATTCATATTGTGCCGCGGTCTGCTTAGGGTCGTAGTGCCACGCTATGGTGCGCCAAACGACAACCATTCTTCCATCACTTAATACCGGGACAGCCGGTTCAAATTGCGCACCATCTTGGGAGGACGCATTTATTTGGAAAGGGGATAAAATACTCATTAACAATACTCCTAAAAAATAGACGGAGCATATCACTTGCCGAAATTATCCAAAAGTCAGGCAAATAGGTATGCCTCGTTTTCTGGGTTTTCGACTTCAATCACCCACAAATCAGGATCGAATTGCCTTTGCCGATGGATGAGGGCGTCAATATCGGCCTCTTTTCCTTGTTCTAAAACGGCCCAAACTTGATCCCCGCTATCCAAATCAAAACTGCGATGAAAGAGTGTTGCTGTTGCATTTAGAGGGGACAGTTTGATCAAGATTGCTCCCGCATGATCGTCACCCCGCGAGGTCACAAACGCAGAAAT
>JAKMGV010000226.1 GCA_022424725.1 Paracoccaceae bacterium | reverse complement strand
GTGTTGTTGGAATTGCAAGAGCAGGGCATGACAATTTACGGCGTGAACATCAAAGATGATCCTGCCCAAGCGATCAAATACATCAATGATGATGGCAACCCATTCGCGGGGATCGCGTTTGATCCACAGGGGCGCACGGCGATTGATTGGGGCGTCACAGCCCCGCCTGAAACCTTTATCGTGGATGGGGATGGTACCATCCTATTTCGCTATGCAGGGCCCTTGGTGGGATCAGATTACCTGCAGCGCTTTTTGCCCGCCTTGGAAAAGGCCCAGTCTAACTAAGGTCTGACGCTTGCTTTCGGTTGGTCGTTGTCGTTTCGGTCCGTGACCTGACAAAGACCTGTGCATAATGCGAAAACCCAATAATCATGTCCTACCCGGCGGCACCGCCGGGGTGCGCCTTCCTGTCCCTCGGCAGGCGCTTGCACCCTATCAATGCTTTGAAACTTTCGCCTCTCGGTCTGAGCATTCACATTTTGCGCCGCCATCTTTTCGCGTCTACCCAGTCAGGCGCTACCCTTTTCTGATCGGGGAACGGTTGTCATGCAGGGGTCTTTGTCATGGCTACACTACATGCAGCCCCACCAATAATGCGTAGCGCATAATACAACAAAAAAAGCCCGCAAATGCGGGCCTTAGTCTTGGGAGAGGTTCACTTAGTAGTGAACAGAAAGGCTATCAATCGGCGTTGTTTTGGGCGGTGCGAACTTGGTTAGGTCGATGCCCTCAACGGCGGCTTTATATTCCTCGACAGAGGGTGTGCGCCCAAGGACTGCGGACAAGACAACCACAGGAGTGGAGGCCAATAGGGATTCCCCCGCCTTTTCAGGTGTATCCTCAACCACGCGGCCTTTGAACAGACGCGTTGATGTGGCCAGAACCGTGTCACCCTTGGCCGCCTTTTCTTGGTTACCCATACACAGGTTACAGCCAGGGCGTTCAAGGTAGAGTGTGTTTTCGTATTCTGTACGTGCCGTTGTTTTTGGCGCGGCATCATCGAATTCAAATCCTGAATACTTTTGCAACACTTCCCAATCGCCTTCTGCCTTCAACTCATCAATGATGTTGTAGGTTGGGGCGGTCACAACAAGCGGGGCGTTGAATTCAACGGACCCTTGCTCTTTTTCGATGTTGCGCAGCATTTGTGCGACGATTTTGATGTCACCCTTATGCACCATACAGGACCCGACAAAGCCCAAGTCCACTTTCTTTTCAGAATTATAGAAGGAGACAGGGCGGATGGTGTCGTGCGTATAGCGTTTTGACACATCTGCGTTTGTCACATCTGGGTCAGCGATCATGGGTTCGTTGATCAAATCCAAATCAACCACAACTTCTGCAGCATATTTTGCATCCGCGTCAGGAGCCAATGCAGGTTTTTCGCCTGATTTGATTTGCGCGATGCGTGCATCCGCGCGGTCCACCAACCCTTGCAGCATTTGGGCATCGTTATCCATGCCCTTGTTGATCATGATTTGGATGCGTGATTTCGCGATTTCCAAAGATTCGATCAATGTTGCGTCCTCTGAAATACAGATAGATGCCTTGGCCTTCATCTCGGCTGTCCAGTCGGTGAATGTGAACGCTTGGTCGGCCAACAATGTGCCAATGTGCACTTCGATGATGCGGCCTTGGAATACGTTGTCGCCGAATTGATCCAGCATCTGCGCCTGTGTGGCATGTACAACGTCACGGAAATCCATGTGATCGGCCATTTGGCCCTTGAACGTCACTTTTACAGATTCTGGGATCGGCATTGTTGCTTCACCCGTGGCCAGTGCCAAAGCAACTGTGCCTGAATCCGCGCCAAATGCGACACCCTTGGACATACGTGTGTGGCTGTCGCCGCCGATGATGATCGCCCAATCATCGACTGTGATGTCGTTTAGAACCTTGTGAATAACGTCTGTCATTGGGTGATAGACGTCTTTTGGATCGCGGCCTGTGATTAGGCCAAAATCATGCATGAATTTCATCAAACGCGGTGTGTTTGCTTGCGCTTTGATGTCCCAAACTGAGGCTGTATGACAGCCTGACTGATAGGCGCCATCCACCAATGGGGACAGAACCGTTGCCGCCATCGCCTCAAGCTCTTGAGAGGTCATCAAACCTGTGGTGTCCTGTGACCCAACGATGTTCACTTTCACACGTACATCTGATCCTGCCAGCAATGGTTTATCTGTCGCAACACCGACTGAGTTGGCGTTAAAGATTTTTTCAACCGCTGTTAGGCCCTGACCATCGCTTTCGATTTCCTTAGATGCGGCAAAGGCAGATTTTAGTGGAATACCAAGGATGTCACAGGCAAGGCTTTGAAGCTTTTTACCAAATACAATCGCATAGGATCCGCCCGCCTTCATAAATTCGGTTTTCTGCGGGGTGAAAGATGCGGACATATCGACCAATTCTTCACCATCGGCGCTGTATAGCTTTTTCTTTTTGGAATTGATCGTCAGAACCGTTCCTGTTTCGACCGAATATTTCTGTTCCAAAATGGGGTTGCCGTCGTTGTTTAGGATCGGCTTGCCATCTTCGCCCATCTTTTTGACCCAGTTTTTCAGATCGACACCAATGCCACCTGTCACACCAACAGTGGTTAGGAAGATGGGGGAAATACCGTTTGTGCCTGCAACAACGGGGGCAATGTTCACAAATGGGACATAGGGGCTTGCTTTTTTGCCGGTCCACAAGGCCACGTTGTTCACACCTGACATACGGGATGATCCGACACCCATGGTGCCTTTTTCTGCGATCAACATCACGCGTTTATCAGGGTGTTGAAGTTTCAGCGCCTCAATCTCTTTTTGCGCTTGTTCAGAGATCATGCATTTGCCGTGCAATTCACGGTCAGAGCGAGAGTGCGCCTGATTACCAGGTGAAAGAAGGTCAGTTGAAATATCACCTTCTGCGGCGATATATGTGACAACTTTGATTTCTTCTTCTACGTCTGGAAGTTTTGTGAAAAATTCCGCGTCTGAATAGCTTTCTAGGATGTCTTTGGCGACTGTATTTCCTGCGTTAAACGCCTCTTTCAAACGATCTGTGTCCGCGTCATATAGGAACACTTGTGTTTTTAGGACTTCTGCGGCTTGCGCTGCCAAATCCGCATCATCGCCCAATGCCACGTC
>JAKMGV010000225.1 GCA_022424725.1 Paracoccaceae bacterium | reverse complement strand
ACGGCACATTGGCAACCACTTGCACTCCAGGCCCTTGGCACATCGGACGGATGTTACAAGCAGCCGACGGATTACCTATGAACCTCGCCTTCGCAGGCAAGGGAAATGCATCGCTACCCGACGCTTTGCGCGAGCAAGTTCTTGGCGGAGCATGTGCGCTCAAGCTACACGAAGATTGGGGGACTACACCCGCATCAATTGATTGCTGCCTGTCGGTGGCTGATGAATCAGATGTCCAAGTGATGATCCACACTGATACGCTCAACGAAAGTGGTTTTGTTGAACACACGGTTGCAGCAATGAAAGGAAGAACAATTCATGCCTTTCATACTGAAGGTGCAGGTGGTGGACATGCACCTGATATCATAAAAATCTGTGGCGAAGAATTTGTACTTCCATCTTCGACAAATCCAACGCGCCCATTTACAAAAAATACAGTTGAAGAGCACCTCGATATGTTGATGGTATGTCACCATCTCGACAAGTCGATCCCGGAAGATATCGCCTTTGCCGAAAGTCGTATTCGTCGAGAGACAATTGCCGCAGAGGATATTTTGCACGATATGGGTGCCTTTTCGATTATCGCATCCGACAGTCAGGCGATGGGGCGTGTTGGTGAGGTGATCACACGAACATGGCAGACTGCAGATAAAATGAAACGCCAGCGCGGAGCATTATCCGAAGAGACAGGGTACAATGATAATATGCGTGCCCGCCGTTATGTCGCTAAATATACGATCAACCCAGCGATCGCCCATGGTATTTCACATGAAATCGGCTCGATCGAAATTGGTAAGCGCGCAGATTTAGTCTTATGGTCCCCTGCGTTTTTTGGAGCAAAACCAGAGATGGTGCTGTTGGGTGGCATGATTGTTGTTGCGCAAATGGGGGATCCCAATGCCTCTATCCCCACGCCGCAGCCAGTCTATACTAGATCAATGTTTGGAGCCTATGGTGGTGCTTTGGCACACAGCTCGATCAGCTTTATTTCAGCAGCAGCACAAGACGCTGATCTTGGAAAAACTCTAGGGCTAGCTAAGGCTACTGTGCCTGTAAAAAATACGCGTAGCATCGGAAAAAAGGACCTAAAACTCAATACCGAGCTGCCTGAAATAGAGGTGCACCCAGAAACCTACGAGGTCAGGGCAAATGGCGAACTGCTTACCTGTCAGCCCGCTGAAACTGTACCACTCGCACAGCGTTATTTCATGTTTTAAAGAGGCGGCCAATGTTAACTGGACATATTATTCATGAACAGCCAAAAGAAACCTCCATGTACAAGTGCTCATTGACTTATGCAGAGCGTTTTTTGCGACGTAAGCGCCTGGAAACAGATTGTGGCATTAGCTTTGTTCTAGATCTAGAGAAGACAACGAATTTAAATCATGGCGATCATATCGAGCTAAGTGACGGGACACGGGTAACTGTTTTGGCAAAACCAGAGCGCCTAGCTGCGCTGCGGGGGACAAATTTGATGGAGCTTGCTTGGCATGTTGGAAATCGACACACACCCTGTGAAGTAGTGGATGATCAATTACTCGTTCAACGTGATCATGTCATCGAACATATGATTGAACATCTTGGTGGTAAAGTAGAGCACGTTACCCGTCCTTTTAATCCAATGGGCGGTGCCTATGGTCACGGTCGCACACACAGTCATGAGCACGGAGCCTCTGCGCATGTCCACACCCATTAACGATCAGATTTTAACGGTCATGCAATGGCTATCACCGGCTTTTCCGATTGGTAGTTTCGCATATTCGCATGGTTTAGAATGGGCGATTTCAACAGGATGCGTGATTGATGCTGCGACACTTGAGAGTTGGATTACAGATGTATTGGAATACGGTTCCGGTCGAACGGATGCGATAATATTGGCACTGGCTGTACGCGGAGTATTGCCGTTTGATAAACTTAACGCCATGTCGCTTGCGCTTTGCGCTTCCCAAGAACGGCTATCTGAGACCCAGGCACAAGGTGAAGCCATGGGCAAAGTGATGCGTGATGTTTGGAAGATAGGGTGCGAGGAAATGGTTTTGCCAGTGGCCTTAGGCGCAGCGGCGGCTCATCGGTCGATCCCAGTCGATCTCATTGTGCCAGCTTATTTACACGCATTTAGCTCCAATTTAATATCGGTGGCTGTACGACTAGTACCTGTGGGGCAGACCCAAGGTCAGCGTGTACTCCTCGCGCTACACCCATTGATTGACGCACTTGCGCAGGTAGCGTCAAATGCTGATTTAGACGATCTAACATCCTGTACGTTTCTCTCAGATGTAGCGTCAATGCGTCACGAAACGCAAATTCCAAGGATCTTTAAAACATGATACAGTTCAAAAAATCAGCCGTCCGCATTGGGATTGGTGGTCCTGTAGGCGCTGGTAAAACAACACTAACTGCGGCTCTAGTTAAACATTTGCGTGATAAGTTTTCTGTCGCAGTAATTACCAATGACATTTATACACAAGAAGACGCTGAAGCATTGATGCGGATGCAAATTTTACCAAAAGACCGCGTGATTGGCGTTGAAACAGGCGGTTGTCCACATACTGCAATTCGAGAAGACGCCTCAATCAACTTGGCGGCGGTGTCAAAATTACAGGCAGATTTTCCAGATCTTGATATAATTTTTATTGAGTCTGGTGGTGATAATTTGTCAGCAACATTCTCTCCAGAGCTTGCAGATATTACTATCTACGTTATCGACGTTGCTATGGGCCAAGATATTCCTCGCAAGCGAGGTCCCGCACTAATGAAGTCAGATATACTTGTAATAAATAAAAGTGATCTCGCCCCTTATGTTGGCGTAGATTTAGAACTTGCCGAGCAAGATGCTGAATATATGCGTGCCGGACGCCCATTTTTTATCATACAAGCACGTAACAATATCAACATTTCCGAGATCTGTTCAAAGTTGCTCCATATTGCTGGGTTAACTCCGAAGGAGCCAATCTTTTAAAGGCGTCATCAATGACACCCAATTGGTAGTTTGACTGGATAAGCGCGACGGTCCTGTCAGACAAAAGAGACCAAGCATCACTAATCTATTAATAATCTTTTGCGAAGTTAAGCAGACCCTAAATAAACCTAGGTAAAAATGTGTTACTTGCTCGTCTTTAAAATGACGAGCGAGT
>JAKMGV010000076.1 GCA_022424725.1 Paracoccaceae bacterium | reverse complement strand
CATGAAAATCACAGTTGATGGGGTGCAACACGATGTGGATGTCGAAGCGGACATGCCACTGTTGTGGGTGTTGCGGGATGAATTGAATGTAAAGGGTGTCAAATACGGTTGCGGCGTTTCAGCCTGTGGTGCCTGTACCGTTCACATTGATGGTGTCGCTGTGCGATCCTGTCAAACATCCGTTGGGGATGTGGATGGTGCTGTTACAACGATCAATGGCCTTGGAACCCCTGATGCCATGCATGCGGTTCAGGCGGCATGGGCCGAACATCAGGTTGCGCAATGTGGATATTGCCAATCAGGTCAAATCATGCAGGCCGCATCCCTGTTGTCGGAAAACCCAGAGCCGACAGATGCCGATATTGATGAGGCGATGTCAGGTAACCTTTGCCGTTGCGGCACATATCCCCGCATTCGTGCAGCCGTGAAAACCGCAGCCCAAACCATGAAAGGAGCCTAAGGATGAGCCGTTTAGGAAAAATTGCCCGCCGCACCTTTTTGATTGGGTCCGCTGCCATCGTGGGTGGTGTTGCATTCGGGATTTATAAATACCGCAGTGATGGGGAAAACCCCCTGTTGGATGATTTGGGCACGGATGAGGCCGCGATCACACCATATGTAAAGATTGATACAAATGGTATTACGCTGATCACACCTCGCGCGGACAAAGGGCAGGGCGCCTATTCCATTCAGGCGGCCCTCATTGCCGAGGAGTTGGATGTCGATTTGGATCAGATCAATGTTGATCCCGGTCCCCCCAGCCCAACTTATTACAACACCGCCATTTCCAGCGAGGCTGTACCGTTCAAACCAACCGATGATGGGTTCATGGCCGAAAGCATGCGCACAGTCGCGGATGCGGCGATGAAATTCATGGGCATGCAGATCACAGGCGGATCAACCACTGTGCCTGATGGATATGAAAAATTGCGTCAGGCGGGTGCTGTTGCGCGTGAAACGCTGAAGGCGGCTGCACATGAAAAAACGGGCGTGCATGTCACGCGGATGAAAACCCGTTCGGGACATGTTATTCTGCCTGATGGTCAAGAGCTGAGCTATCAATCCCTTGCCTCGATTGCTGCGGGTATTGATCCTGTGCGGGACGTGGAACTGCGCGCAGAAAGCGAGTGGCGCTATATTGGCAAACCGATGCAGCGTTTGGATATTCAGGCGAAATCAACGGGTACGCAGAATTATGGTATTGATTTTGAACTGCCTGACATGCTGCACGCAACGGTTAAGTTAAACCCCCATCAGGGCGGTGCGACGGCCACGGATTTTGATGCGGCAGATGCGTTGAATATGCGCGGGGTCAAGGGCGTGCACCCTGTGATGAACGGGATTGCCGTTGTTGCGGATAATACATGGCGCGCGTTTCAGGCGGCGGACATGATCTCTGCCAACTGGCCGAAATCTGATATGCCCGACACGATGGACGGGCATTGGCAGGCGCTGTCTGACGCGTTTAACGAAGAACAGCAGGAAATCCAAAACCGCGACGATGGGGATGTCGAGGCCGAATTGGCCAAGGGCGATGTTCTAACCGCAGAATACCGTGCGCCTTATGTGGCCCATGCACCGCTGGAACCCATCAATGCCACCGTTTTGATGACCGATGATCGCATCGATATTTGGACGGGGACGCAAATCCCACGGTTTATCGAAAACAATGTCGCGAAATTGACGGGGTTTGAGCATGATCAAATCCATCTGCATGTGTTGATGATGGGCGGCAGCTTTGGCCACCGATTAGAAGACGATGTGGTGCGCCAAGCCGTCCAAGTCGCGATGGAGTATAAGGGCACGCCGATCAAGCTGACCTATCGCCGTGAAGAGGATATGATGCACGACTATACCCGTCAGATCGCGATGGCACGCGCTTTGGGGCGTGTGGAAAATGGTCGGGTGTCGGCCATGGATCTGGGAATTGCCATGCCATCAGTTGTCGCATCACAAATGTCGCGTCAGGGCATTTCATTGCCTGGACCAGATGCGGTTATCGTGACGGGTGCGTGGGAACAGCCCTTTGATGTTCCAAACTATCGCGTCACGGGGTATCGCGCGAAACCCTTGGCCCCGCTAAGTTCGTGGCGTTCGGTTGGTGCATCGACAAACGCCTTCTTTCACGAAGGGATGATGGATGAATTGATCCGCGCTGCGGGTGCAGATCCCTTGGCCGAACGGTTGCGTTTGTGTTCGCATGAGCCAAGTCGCAAGGTTTTAGAAAAAATGGGCGACATGTCGAATTGGGGCGCGCCCTTGGGCGAAAACCGTGGCCGCGGATTGGCGTTCTGTTTGTCATTTGGTGTTGCCACAGCCGAGGTTGTGGACATTACCGTGACCGAGGATGGTATTCGCATTGACGATGTTTACATTGCCGCCGAGGTTGGCAAAGTCGTTGATCCGATCAACTTTGACAACTTGGTCAAGGGTGGGGTCATCTATGGCCTTGGGCATGCGATGAATTGTGAAATCACCTATACCGATGGTATCGCCGAACAGGACAATTTTTGGTCACACGAAGGGATGCGGATGAACCAAACCCCCCGTATTCATGTGGCGGGATTGGAAAATGGCAGCAAAATCCGCGGGATCGGGGAACCCCCTGTGCCCCCAGCAGCCCCTGCATTGGCGAACGCCATTTTTGATGCAACGGGTCAGCGTTTGCGGGAAATGCCATTTAGCAAATTTGTAGATTTCGCTTAAAATCCTGCAACAGAAAAGAAAAAAGGGGCTGGTTCGGACCAGCCCCTTTGCAATTCTAAATCCAACAGTCTTTAGTCGCGCGTTCCTGCAAAGCGGTCTTGCCATTCTTCGCGTTGCTCATCCGTGATTTTTGCGAATAACACGTCAGGCACGCTAAATTCGTGACCTGCGGTTAGATGTGACAATGCCTCTGCCACATCGCTTGGCCATGTGTCGTTAGATGCTTGCATCGCCTCCATCATCCGCGCGGCGGTTGATGGAATAAAGGGGGCGGATAACACAGCATATAAACGGATTAGGTTCAGGCCCAAACGCACCTGCGCGGCGGCGGTTTCGGGATCTTCTTTAAACGTGGACCACGGCGCTGAGGATTGCAGATACTCGTTGCCCGCAACCCAAATCGCGCGCAGCTCGGCTGCTGCCTTGCGCACGTCGATTGCGTTCATATGTGTTTCATAGTCGCGCAAACGTGCGGTGATGTCGGCGATCAGTTTCGCTTCTTGCTCGCCATAGCTTCCGCCCTCCGGCACGACCTCACCAAATTTGGAACGACAGAATTTTGTGATACGGCTGACAAAGTTGCCCAAGACATCTGCCAAATCTTTGTTCACATTCGCTTGGAAATTTTCCCATGTGAATTCGGCATCTGAACTTTCTGGTGCATTGGAGAGTAACCACCAACGCCAATAATCGGCAGGTAGGATTTCCAAGGCCTGATCCATAAACACCCCACGGCCGCGTGATGTTGAGAATTGGCCACCGTCATAGTTTAGGTAGTTGAAGGATTTGATGTAATCGACCAATTTCCATGTCTCGCCCGATCCAAGGATTGTAGCGGGAAAGGAGAGCGTGTGAAACGGAACGTTATCCTTTCCCATGAACTGGGTATAGGTGACATCATCGGCCCCTTGATCCGTACGCCACCAACGTTGCCAATCGTTGCCTTTGCCCGCATCAACCCATTCTTGCGAACAGGCGATGTATTCGATGGGTGCATCAAACCAGACATAGAAAACCTTGCCTTCCATCCCAGGCCAATCGGCGTCACCACGTTTGACTGGTACACCCCAATCCAAATCACGGGTAATCCCCCGATCCTGTAGGCCATCCCCATCGTTCAACCATTTTTTCGCAATCGAGGTTGTCAAAACGGGCCAATCCGTTTTGCTGTCAATCCAGGCCTCTAGCTGATCTTTCATTTGTGACTGGCGCAGATAGAGGTGCTTTGTTTCGCGCATTTCCAAATCGGTTGATCCCGAAATCGTGGAATGCGGATTTATCAGATCAACAGGGTCCAATTGTTTTGTGCAATTGTCACATTGATCCCCGCGGGCACTGTCAAATCCACAGTTGGGGCAGGTGCCCTCGATATAGCGATCGGGCAGATAACGCCCATCTGCGTGGGAATACATTTGTGTTTCGCTGACTTCGGCAATCAGGTTTTGATCGGCCAGCACACCGGCGAAATGCTGCGTCAGGCTTTGGTTTTGCGCACTTGAGGATCGTCCAAAATGATCAAAGGATAACCCAAACCCATCTGCGATCTTGGACTGAACTTCATGCATTTCTGCGCAGTATTCGGCCACGGGCTTACCCGCCTTAGTGGCGGCCAGCTCAGCAGGTGTGCCGTGTTCGTCCGTGGCGCATAAAAACAGAACTTCGTTGCCACGTGCGCGTTGATAGCGTGCGAATAAATCGGCGGGAAGCTGGCTCCCGACAAGGTTTCCAAGGTGTTTGATCCCGTTGATATAAGGGATTGCCGATGTGATCAGATGGCGTGCCATGTCCGCGTCCTTGTGTTCAAAGTTGCGCCACTTCTAGACCAGTTTTTGCGGAGGGAAAAGGCTAGTTCTTGCGATCCCGCACACCGCGTAGCAACCGACCAATTGTAAAGGATGTGCGCGGTGCATAGACATAGGGGGTTTTTTCGTCTGGCGCGGGACGCGCACGCATCCGCAATAGGCCAAACACAACCAATCCAAGGTGCCCAACCGCAATCATTCCAAAGAGCGCGGCAGGCCCATAAATTTCGATCAAATAGGACGCAAACGCAGGGGCCGCAATCGCGCCTGTCGCATACCAAAACATCAATGCTGCGGATAGTTCAACGCGCTGATCGCTGTCGGCGAAATCATGTGCGTGTGCGGCGGCCACCGAATAGATTGGAAAGGTCGTAAACCCAAACAAACCCGCAAGCCCGAAAATAACAACAATGTCGCTGCTGGTGATCGCGGCACTTAAGCCGCAGCTGACAATGGCCGCGGCCGACAACCCAATCATGACCCAGCGGCGGTCAAATTTATCGGCCAACCACCCTGCGGGAACCTGCGCCAAGGCACCGCCCAAAACGAATGCTGCCAGGAAATAGGCGATTTCCTCGGCCACCAACCCTGTGCGTTGGCCATAGACGGGGCCAACCATGCGGAACGCGGCACTGGTTAGTGCTGCCACAATCACGCCCGCGGTTGCCAGCGGAGATTTTGCAATCGCCAACATGGGGCGCAGCCGCGGCGCTGATTTGGTTTCAGGCTGGGGAACACGCGTTAGGGTTAGGGGGATCAGCGTGGCGCAACAAATCAATGCGAGCAGGTTATAGGACACATAACTGGCCGGTGCTAAAACCCCAATCATCAATTGCGCCATCATGGATGCGCCCATATCGACCACACGGTACACGCCCATAACGCGACCACGGTTTTCATTGACAACTTTGGCCTGTAGCCAACTTTCGACAACTGTGTAACACCCTGCAACGCACATGCCCGATGCGATGCGCATTATGGACCATGCCAGTGGATCAATCACCAACATATGGGCCAATAATCCAATCGCCCCCATCGCGGTAAAGGCCGCGAAAGTGCGCGAATGTCCCACGCTGCCCATCAAGCGTGGGGCCCACCAACATCCAATGAAAAATCCAACGAAATGGGCCGAGCCCAAGAAACCGATTTGTTGCGTTGTAAAATTCAATTCGGTTGCAGATAACACATCCAACGGCCCGACACCGCCGCTGGAGAGCTGCATCAAAACAACGGACAGGAAGAGGGCAGTAAAAGAAATTAACAATCGCATATCGCAAACCATAGCTGCTTGCGAAATTCGCGGAGGAGGGTTTTCGACACAAAGGTCGCATTTCGCATCTTTCGCCATAAATTTCTTTGCACTAGCTTGGGCACAACCGACGGAGGATAGAATGCGCAAAAAACAAATGGGTCGTACGGATGTCATGGTGTCTGAACTGTGTCTGGGCACGATGACTTATGGCACACAAACGCCAGAGGCCAAGGCGCATGCGCAAATTGATCTGTCGCTCGAGCGGGGAATAAACTTTCTGGATACGGCGGAAATGTACCCTGTGAACCCTGTCTCCAAGGACACTATTGGACGCACCGAGGAAATTATTGGAAATTGGATTGCTGCCAACCCTGCGCGGCGGGGTGATTTTATTTTGGCAACCAAACATTCAGGAGAAGGAATGGCGCATGTGCGCGACGGCGCCCCCATCAGCGCGGCCACCATTGCCGAAACGATTGAGGGAAACCTGCGCCGTTTGAAGACCGATTACATTGACCTTTATCAGTTTCATTGGCCAAACCGCGGATCCTATATGTTCCGTAAAAACTGGGCATACGAACCGGGGGGCAGCAGCCGACATGACGTGGTTGAAAATATGCACGAATGCCTTGACGCATTGCAGGCGCAAGTCGACAAAGGCACCATTCGCCACTTTGGCCTGTCCAACGAAAGCGCATGGGGAACGTCCCAATGGCTGCGCCTGTCAGAAACCCATGGGCTTCCGCGCGTTCAAACCATGCAAAACGAATATTCGTTGCTGTGTCGTTTGTATGATACGGATATGGCCGAATTGTCGGTTTATGAGGATGTGGGTTTGATCACCTTTTCCCCATTGGCCGCAGGGTTGCTAAGCGGGAAATATCAGGGGGATCAGGTGCCTGATGCATCCCGCAGATCATTTGTGAATAACCTCGGGGGACGGGTCACGCCGCGTGTTTTTGATGCGGTTGATGCCTATTTGGCGGTTGCTCAAAAACATAACGTCGATCCGATTCACATGGCGCTGGCATGGTGCCACTCGCGCCCCTTTATGTGTTCTGCGATATTTGGTGCGACCACCATGGATCAGTTGGAGCATATCCTTGACGGCGCAGACGTTGTCTTGAGCCAAGAGTGTTTGGACGACCTAAACGCGGCCCACAAAGCGCATCCAATGCCCTATTAAGACGGCAAAAATTTCGCCAATACGGCACCCATTTCGCGCGATGTGATCCGTGCCTCGCGCACAACGCGATCAAAGTGATTTGAAAACCCTTCGATCCGTTGGCTATCGCGAAAGGCCATATAGTTTTGGCCCAAGTACAGCACCGCAAGTTGCGGGCCGAAAACCGTCATCGGGGATGAATAGATCATCCGCGCATCATAAAGATAAACTCGCATCCGTGGATAGAGTTGCTCCACCAATTCAATCATGCGTTCGATTTGCGCAATCCTGACATCGCAGGGCAGAGTGCGATAATACCCCTCGGCGCGGCACATGGATTCCAATTCGTGTTGCGCAATGACGATTTCAAAATCCGAGCTGGACCCACGCATCCAATCTAACTTGTCCCGCGCGGCATTTATGGCGTCTTCTGTCGTGCGGCCCAGATGTTCTGTATATTCCCATTCCAACATGTCGTCTGTTTTCAACATGTCGGGCAGGGTCGCGGGCACATGACGAATTTTATATCCCTGCGCCTGTCGGTGCCATTCAAAAATTTGATCGTCAATCAACGCACGTGCGGCCGTTGTCAGTTCTAAGGACGTTTCCAGCAGCGTTGTTGCGCTTTCTGGGCGCTCGGACAATCCCAGTAACCAATCAGCGGACACATGCAATGCATGTGCACATTCGGCGACCACTTGCGCATTTGGCAGGCGCGCCCCAGTATGTGTCAACAGCTGCGAAATGGTCGAACGGTCCACGCCAATTTTGCGCGCCAGCCCACTTTGTGATTCACCGCGTTCGCCTATGGCCTGTGATAGGCGTTCTTGAAACACCTGTGAACGTATGCGTTTGTCGATAATATTACTCATATGATGATAAATATCACAAAACGTGACTTTTGTTAATCATATTCAGAATTATGAAAATTTCAGGGTAGGTTTAGGCTTGCGCAACGAAAGGAGACGCAACCGTGAGAAGATCCATTGAATGGCCAACCCTGATCCTGTTGCTGTGCGTCTACGGGGCCTATGCATTTGGTGCATTGGTGGTACTTCCTGTGTCTTTTATTCTGGGATTGCTGATTATTGTGATTGCGGGCGTGTTGCATTCTTCGCTTACGCATGAGGTTCTTCATGGGCATCCCTTCAACAGCGCCTTTGTAAACGCACTATTGGTCTTCCCCGCCTTGATTATTTTCATCCCCTA
>JAKMGV010000075.1 GCA_022424725.1 Paracoccaceae bacterium | reverse complement strand
GGAAAAATCCCGTGCCCCCCAACGCACTGTTGCGTCGAAATAGGGTGATTTGCGAATTTGTGTGCCAAAGCCAAAATTTGATGTGGTGCTCATCGTGGTGGAAATCCATCTGCGTTTCGTTGCATGTTTATGTAGCGCCTGATCACAGGAATAGAAGCGTTGAAAATAGAAAATTCTGACCTGTTATTGTTTGTCCCAATTCGACGCCTAAAACTATGGGATGCATAAACCATTACCAACACCATTCGAGCGAATAATCGCGCTGATCATCGGGAATTTTTCACCCCCAAGTGGGGGGCGGCGTATTATGGTTGCCTTGCTTTATGGGTTTGTGTGTCATGCGATCTTTGCGGTGGCTGTGATTGCGATGATCGTGGTTATGTATACGGGCATGACAATTTCAATGGGACGCGTACCTGTGCCATGGTCATGGGCGGCAAATCTATTGTTGGTTCTGCAATTTCCGATTGGGCATTCGTTACTGCTTTCCAGAACGGGACGCAGAATAATATCGTTGTTTGCCAAAAACGCGCATGCGGCGACGTTGCAAACAACGATTTTCGCCACGCTTGCATCAGTTCAACTGAGCCTGCTGTTTTTGTTTTGGACACCCTCTGGCTTCGTTTGGTGGGCGGCAGAGGGGGAAACGAAATGGGTCTTAACAGGGCTTTATGCCTGTTCATGGGCCCTGCTGATGAAGGCAAGCTATGATGCAGGTGCCGAGGTGCAATCGGGCGCGTTGGGGTGGATGTCCTTATTGCAAAAAATCAAACCGAATTATCCCGATATGCCAAAAACGGGACTATTTGCGATTATTCGCCAACCAATCTATCTGTCATTCGCTCTGACACTATGGACCGTTCCCGTTTGGACCCCAGATCAGTTGGTGTTGTCTACCATTCTGACGGCCTATTGCGTGTTGGCCCCAAGGTTCAAGGAACGGCGATTTGAGGCCCGGTTTGGTGCAGAGTTTGAACACTATCGCACAAAAACACCGTATATGGTGCCACGTATTTCGGGGTCAAACAGGGATTAAAGGTGTCTTCCCTCTTTGATCTGATGTGAATTGTGACTAGATTTACATCAAACACATTTACGGAGACGAAAATTATGTCAAAAACAGCCGCGGATTATTTAGCAGAAGCAAACGCAGTCGTGTCACGGGTCAGCGCCGAAGAGGCGGTCAGATATTGGGGGCAGGCGGGGACCACATTTGTCGACGTGCGCGACAGTGGTGCGATTGCCCAAAGCGGTACAGTCAAAGGCGCATTGCGTATTCCGCGTGGGATGATCGAATTCGCAGCGGATGACACATCAAAGTTGCACAATGAAAACCTGAACAAAGATGATCGTATTTGCCTGATCTGTGCGGCGGGTGGTCAGGCCGCGTTGGCCGGTAAAACAATGGTTGATATGGGATATACAAATATTGTGAACGTCGGTGGTTTTACCGATTGGCAAGCCGCTGGTGGCGAAACAGAAGAATAAGACTTGCGCGTTCACGCAATCATGTTTGGGGCGGCTGTTCTTGCCGCCCCAGTTCATAGCGCAACCCAATGCGATCACTTGGGTGCGCTTCAGGCTGATCCGATGGCTGTTTCAGAACCAGTTGCCTTTGATGGGATTGATGCGGATGCATTGATTTCTGCGTGTACAATCGCATTGCAAAAGGACGGCATCGACAAGGCGCGGTATCTTTTGCAACGTGCGCGGGGGTATTTGCGTGCGGGTCGCGGCGATCAGGCGATGCAGGATATTCGCGCGGCACATAATTTTGATTACCCCGCCGCGACATTTGCATTGGCAACGGCGTATTTTTTGGGGGACGATGTTCTGCAGGATTTTGAACAGGCACGCATGCTCTTTGAACACTCTTACGAACAGGGCGTTACATGGTCGGCAAAGGGATTAAGTATGTTGTATGAAAATGAATTTTTCGAAGGCTATGATCCCGTAAAATCGGCTGACTGGTTGATGAAATTCGAACGATGACATGATGCCTTTTGAATACAATACATCTGTGAAACCCGAATGGATTGATTACAACGGTCATATGCAGGATGCATATTACGGTTTAGTGTTTAGCTACGCCGTTGATGCCTTTCAGGATTGGGTTGGATTTGACATAGCCTATCGTACGGAAACCGACTGCACCATATATTTAGTTGAGGAACACAAATATTTCCTGCGTGAGGTGAAAGAGTCAGATCCCATAACTGTTCAAATCAATGTATTGGGTGTTTCAGAGAAAGTGTTTCATCTATACTGTGTGATGAAAAGTGGTGGTCACGATGTGGCGATTTCGGAATTGATGGAAATGCATGTCTGCCAAAAACCAACCCCCAAGGGTGCGCCTATTCCATTGGATATTGCAGCGCGGTTAAACGAGTTGATCATATCCGACACACAGAAATCTCAAATCGCACGCCGTGCGCGTGCGATGCGTATTAATTCATAACGGGTCAATGTTGTTGGTGCCAACCAACCTGTCATGCAGATTGTTACATTATCCTAGATAGACCCCAAGCGCACTGGTGACGATCAAAAGTATCGACATTATTGCCACTTTTTTCGCCAGATAAACACGTTCATTACGTTCAAAGTTTGAGCGATATTGGTATATATCCCTCAGATTTTGGTCCGCATAGCTCATTGATTTGCCTCATTTATTATTATTTTATTTCATCAATTTAGCATAAATTAGTGTCATTATGATCGTATTTATCGTCAGTGGATTTTGGTGTGATTAATTCGCAACATTCATGGCCAAAGACGGAAAGCCTGT
This sequence comes from Paracoccaceae bacterium, assembly GCA_022424725.1. Classification (GTDB taxonomy): domain Bacteria; phylum Pseudomonadota; class Alphaproteobacteria; order Rhodobacterales; family Rhodobacteraceae; genus HIMB11. The sequence continues at coordinate 5,363 of JAKMGV010000075.1, read as the reverse complement.
GTAACTTGTGCTACGATAAACGGTTCGGCTAGCGCACATTCGCACAGCCGCCGACGCCACACATCTGAATTAGGGTGCCATTCGAATGAACGACCACAGCAAAGGTTTATTGATCACCCTGATCGGTGTTTTGTTTGTTGTCCCTGACTCAATCATTGTGCGTTTAATCTCATCCGACCCCATGGTCACCGCGTTTTGGCGCAGTTTGACCGCCGGGACATTTGTGGCGATTTTCGTCTTGCTGACCATGCGCGATGAGGTGATGAAAACAATCACCCAGATGGGGCGCGCGGGGTGGATGTACTGTGTCTTGATCGGAACAACATCCCCTGCATTTGTGCTTGCGGTTCAAAACACCAGTGTCGCCAATGTTGTTTTGATTTTTGCATCCATGCCCGTTTTCTCCGCCATTCTAGGTTTTCTGTTCCTGTCAGAAAGGCCCAGTCGTAAATTGTTGATGACCAGTTGTTTTGTTTTTGTGGGCCTGGCCATCATCGGATTAGGATCAAGTGGTGGGGCCACGGCACATTGGATCGGGGATTTGTGGGCGGTCTATATCGTGATTGCGTTTTCAACTGCATTGACCCTGCTAAGACGGCAAAAGCATATATCCATGTTGCCGGCGATCCCGATTGGATACATTGGCGCGGCCTGTGTTATGTTTTGGTTTATCGAGCCATTTGAAACCATGGCGACGGATGGTGCCCTCTATGTGATGCATGGGGTGCTGATTGCGGTGTCGACCTGTGGTTTGACATTGGGTCCGCGTTATATTTCCGCGACCGAGGTTTCGTTATTGATCTTATTGGAGTCGGTATTCGCGCCAATCCTTGCGTGGTTGGTATTGTCAGAGATTCCGGCCCAGTCGACCATTCTTGGTGGTATTTTCATCCTAAGTGCGTTAGTTGTTTATAATATTGTTATAATTCAAAGACACATTTAATTTATATTTTTCAATAGGTAGCGATGTGCGAATAAGTACACCCGAGTTTGTGGCGATCATGGCCATGTTGGTCGCAACAGTCGCATTATCCATGGATGGTTTATTGCCCGCGCTTTCAATGATTGCGGATGATATGACGCCTGATGATCCTAATCGTGCGCAATTTGTTTTATCGTCTTTTGTTGTTGGAATGGCTGTTGGCACATTTTTCATGGGGCCGATCTCCGACAGTTTTGGACGAAAACGCGTGATACACTGTGGTGCGGTGTTGTATATTTTCTGCGCCTTGATATGCGCCACAACCGATAATTTTGATGTGTTATTGCTTGCACGGCTTGGTCAGGGAATTGGCGCATCTGCCCCACGGGTTGTTTCCCAGGCGCTGATCCGTGATTTTTATCAGGGGCGTGAAATGGCGCGCATCTCATCCTTTGTTATGATTATTTTTTCCACTGTACCTGCCTTGGCCCCATTGATGGGTTCATTTGTAATGCTGGCTTTTACGTGGCAGGCGATCTTTGGCCTCTTTATCCTCTTTGTGGCTATCAGCACGTTTTGGATGTCCATGCGGATCGGCGAAAGCGTCCCAGTGAACATGCGCATCCCATTCAGATTGAGCACAATCAGCGCCGCCGTAGAAGAGGTTCTGGGGCATTCTGTGATTGTCACTTCAATCATAGGCCTCATCTTTGCCTATTGTATTTTGTTTGTTGCCATCTTTTTGGTGCAGCCTGTGTTTGATCAGGTGTATGATCGTAGCGCATCGTTTCCCTATTGGTTTGCTTTGGTCGCGATTTTGTCTGCCGTTTCCAGTTTTTTAAATGCCCAATTGGTACGTCGTTTTGGGATGCGTGCGCTGATCAATGTGGCCTTTCAGGTTCAAGTCGTGCTGAGTTGTGTTATGCTGATGCTTTGGTATGCGGATATGATGAGGGATACCGTTGGCTTTGTGATTTTTGTCACATGGATTTTTTCACTGTTTTTCATGGCGGGGATGACAATCGGGAACCTGACCGCACTGGCCATGGAACCCGTTGGTCATATCGCGGGCACAGCCGCCAGTGTGATTAGTGGGCTGGCCACAATCGGATCGGTCATTTTTGCCGCGATTTTGGGCCAGTTTTTTGATGGGACGCTGTTTGTTATGATTTTTGGTGTCGCTGTTTTTGCCGTTCTTGGGGCGATTGTGGTTCACAGATTGAAACGTTTTGAAAGACCGAATAATGCATGACCATGTGGGTGAAAAAGGAAGTCCGCCAAGTTGCCTGAAATAATTGATGCCTCCTCAAAATATCAGGACAGCCTGCCTGTAACTTCGGACGATGTGTTGGCGTTGTTGGATGCATGGGGCATTGCGTATACACGGGCCGATCATGTTCCCCTGCGCACAGTTGAGGATTCAAAAAAAGTCCAGGATATGTTTTTGCCCAGTGAAGAGGGCGGGGGGCACATCAAAAACCTATATTTGCGCGATAACAAAAAACGCAACTATTTGATCGTGGCCGAACAAGATCGCGTTATTGACTTAAAAGCGCTGCATCAAAAATTGGGGACAGGGCGTTTATCGTTTGGATCCGCGGATCGATTGATGGAGAATTTGGGTGTGCGCCCGGGTGCGGTTACGCCACTTTCGATGATCAATGGGGTGAAATCGAATGTTCAGATTTTCATGGACGCTGAACTGCAATCTTGCAAGCAGATTTATGTGCATCCATTGGTAAACGACAGAACATTGGGCATATCCGTCGACGGATTGAACAGTTTTTTCGATAAGATTTGCGCCAGGGTGACGTGGGTTGATTTGACCTGAACAGATGTGTGAAATCAGCTGCGCTGATACCCTTGGGCCAAATTGAAATCTGTTTCACAGGTGTCTCCTGTGCAACATTCCATAATGTTTGATTTACAATGTGCACAGGCCTCGTGCCCGTGAACAACGATTGTCCTTAGCGGCGCGGCGCATCGGGGACAGCGTTGAATATGGGCATTTTGGGGGTTTAACAGATTATCCATGGTAACGGGCTTTCATCTATCGCGTGGCTTCAGACTATCGCGCTAGGCGATCAAATCAACCGTATTCGTCTTGATCGCTTATTTGGAACTTGCATGACTTGTCTTATCTGCAAATTGCGGCTTTAGTGCACGCATCTGTCGCAAGGTGGTTTGCTTCAGCGGCGCATAAGCAGGAGACAAAGACATGAAATACGTTATCGGCATCGCAATTGCATTGGGTATTTTCGCCTCGACTGCATTTGCGCAAACGCGTTATTTTCTGTTTCCCAGCGAAGTATCCGAATTCGCATCGCAAAATGCGCGTGCCGTGAATCTATTTGGGATTGCAACCGATGTTCAAACGACTGAGGCAAGTGGTGTGCAGTTTATGGTCTCTGACAAATCCGTAAGCATTCCTGTGATATACCAGGGTCAATTGCCACAAGAGTTCGAAGATGGAAATCCCGCCATTGTATTGGGCGAATTTGATGGAACAGTGTTGTTTGCAAATGCAATTATTCTTCAGTTTTCAAGCAAGTACTTGCCGGCTGCAGCCTTGAGTGAACTGCAATCCTACGGCGCTCAAATCTCTGACTAAATCGGCAAAAATACGACATGTCATATCAAATGGCATAAGTGTCCAGAAGTTATTACATCATCAAGTGATCCTTTTGCGTCTCTCCTTCGTAAATGAGATAAAAACACGTAGCTAAGGGGCACATGATGTTAAAATTCCTCAAGGTTTTGATGCCTGCGGTATTGGTTGTTGGATGCGGGCTAAAACCATCAATTGACGATGAAAAACTATCCAATCTTGATTTTTCACTGGTTGATTTTTTTGTCGGTGAAACCATGGCACATGGCCAATTTCAGGATGTTTTGGGTAATGTCTCGCGTCGTTTCAATGTGACAATCAACGGATCTTGGGACGGCAATAATTTGGTTCTGGTTGAGGATTTTGTGTATTCCGATGGTACAGCGGAACAGCGGATTTGGACCCTGACCAAAAATGGCGACAACGAATGGCAGGGCCATGCAGATGGCGTTGTTGGCGGCGCAGAGGGTGAAATTGATGGGGACATGTTCTATTGGGCCTACACCATCGACCTGCCGCTACCCAGTGGGGAAATGCGCGTATCGTTTAAGGATTACATGTGGATGTTGTCCGAAACGCGCGTGTTGAACAAAGCCTATATGTCAAAATGGGGCATCCCAGTGGGCGAGGTGACCATTATGTTTGAAAAGGTGAAATAAGGCCTGTTCGATCTGCACTATTTGACGACCCTGATCTGTTTGGCAAATCTGACCTCTTCAATGCCATCCTTTGTGACGTGACCTAAATCATCAATCCAGCCCCGTTGGCGACAAATATCATATTGCGTAAACCGATTGTTTAGATCGGCCCCAAATTTCACTGCATGATCCAGTAGAAATGCTCGATATGAAAATTGAAGTCTGTCCTCGCCCATAACCTGCAATTAGCGTTACACGACATCATTTCAAATCAAGTGGATTTGGGCGGTTTTCACTGGGCCTAGGCCCTAGATGCAAAAAAACCTCCGCAGAACGGAGGCCTTTTGCGTCAGGTTCGCATCGATGGGAGGAGGTGATGCGAACTTTCGAAAGCGATGCAGGGAGGTTCATCACTGTTGATTTGAACATAGCAGTCGATTCTGACAAAAAACACTGATAAGTTCTCATGCCCGCTATGCAAAAATGACATAGCTTTGCCTTGAATACATGACTGCTGCTAACTTACCCCAATCGACCATAGAATGTTTGCCGCGCCGTTTCTGACAATGCGATGTTGGGTTCTGAGTTATAGGCCAAGACCACCAAAATACGTTGGGTATCACCGACAATGGGTGTCACGCGATGCATAGAATTACGTCCCCGAAATAGAACAAGTGTGCCGGGATCGATGTGTAATTTTTCGACAGGTGAATGCCCGTCGACAACAGCCGATACGCCACCATAATTCATGTCGCCTGCGTCTGCGTCACGCAAATCTTTGACGTATTCAAAATCGCCCCCCGCCTTCGGGCTTTGCAAGAGAAGCGTGATTGCGAATTCCGAATTGTCAAAATGCCAATTTAATTCTTGTCCCTCATTTGCATAGTGTACGTTCACCGACGACAGGGGGTCGGCATAGGGATATAGTGCATCTTGGCCAACAACCGAGGCGATGAAGGATTGGAATTCAGCGGAATTGTAAATCATCATCAAGGGGGAGTGTTCGGGAACCTGATCCGTACAGATGCAGCCTTTGGATGTGCTGAGCTGACGATTGAAAATGTGATCCTGAGGCAGATTGTCGTTTGGTTTTGTCAAATAAACGTTGTGCTTTGCTACCGTGTAATATGCGCCGTCACGTGCATCATCAGCCTCAGTTATCAGTTGTGTCAGGGTTTCAGGCCGTAAAAAATCA
>JAKMGV010000224.1 GCA_022424725.1 Paracoccaceae bacterium | reverse complement strand
CGCATGGAATTGCTCTGCAGCTGGCAAGCCTAACATTTATGGCGCATTTAGGGTTATCCCATGCAGTTACAATTCGCATGGGGAATGCGGCGGGACGAAAAGATCGGTCTGCTATGACTGAGGTAACCATAGCCGGTGCAGTGATTTCTGTATGCTGGTCATTGCTGACGATAATCCTGTTTGTCGGATTTGGTGCACAGTTAATATCGCTATTCCTCGATGCGGATGAAGCTGCGCGCGATGCAATCATCGCCTATGGTATTGTCCTGTTATGGATCGCTGCATTGTTTCAGTTGGTTGATGGCGGTCAAGTTTTGGCAATCGGCCTATTACGCGGGGTCCAGGATACGGCCATCCCCATGGTGATCACCGTCATTGGGTATTGGGGCGTGGGCGTCCCGATTGCCTATTTTCTGGGATTTTACACGCCCCTTGCGGGCAGTGGCATTTGGCTTGGCCTTGTCGCGGGCCTCAGCTTTGCCGCCATAGGATTATCGGTGCGTTTTCGCCGTTATCTTGCAAACTATGATGCGGCGACTGCTTAATCCTTTAGGCTGTCGCAGAATGATTTGATCCGTACGCAGGCTTCGACCAATACGTCATCTGATGTTGCATAGCTCACGCGAAAATGTGGTGACAAACCAAAGGCGGCGCCAAAAACAACAGCAACACCTTTGCTCTCTAATAACGCCATGGCGAAATCTTCGTCGTTTTCAATTGTTTTGCCCTCGGGCGTTGTTTTGCCGATTTGTCCCGCGATTGAGGGGTAGACGTAAAACGCGCCTTCGGGGACGGGGCACGTGATCCCGTGAATTGCGTTAAGCGCGGACACAACCAAATCGCGCCGCCGATGAAACGCGGTGTTGTTTTGTGCGATAAAATCTATTGGACCACTCAGGGCCTCTTGGGCTGCGAATTGACTTATTGTGCAGGGGTTAGATGTGCTTTGACTTTGGAGTTTGCGCATCGCCTTGATGATATGTTCCGGACCGCCCGCGTATCCAATACGCCAACCCGTCATGGCATAGGCCTTGGACACGCCGTTGCAGGTCAACGTACGGTCATACAGTTCTGGTTCAACCTGCGCGGGGGTTGCGAATTTAAAATTACCATAGGCGATGTGTTCATACATATCATCTGTCATAATGTGAACATGGGGATGACGCAGTAACACGTCAGTCAGCGCTTTCACCTCGTTCCAAGAATAACCGCTGCCCGTTGGGTTTGAGGGCGAATTAAAGATGAACCATTTTGTGTTTGGAGTAATCGCGGCCTCAAGAATATCTGGGGTTAGGCGAAAATTTGTTTCAATTCCTGCTTCGACAATCACGGGAGTCCCGCCCGCCAATAGAACCATATCAGGATAAGACACCCAATATGGTGCGGGAATGATCACTTCATCGCCGGGGTTCAAGGTTGCCAATAGGGCATTAAACAGAACCTGCTTTCCCCCATTTGAGACCGATATTTGCGACGGTTCGTAGTCCAAAGCGTTTTCGCGTTTGAATTTGCCACAGATGGCTTGCTTTAGGCTCAGCATCCCATCGGGGTCTGTGTATTTTGTTTGGCCCGCGCGGATCGCTTCGATGGCGGCCTCTTTAATGTGATCTGGCGTGTCAAAATCAGGTTCCCCTGCGCTTAGGCTGATGATGTCGCGGCCTTCGTGTTTCAGTTGCGTCGCCAATGCTGACATTGCCACGGTTGGAGAGGGCTTAATGCGTGAAAGGGCGTCTGAAAGTTCCATTTTGCGATCCAATTGAAGTTCACTCAACAATGTCTTAAGGTGCGAACCAGACGCAAACAATCATAAAAATTGAGAAAATAATGGCAGATAACGAATTTGATTGGTACGGGCCTGAAACCTCGACATTCGGCGATCGCGTGTGCGCGGCACGCGAACAGGCGGGAATGTCGCAAAAGCAATTGGCCAAACGACTGGGTGTGAAACATTCGACCATCATTTCGTGGGAACAGGATTTATCAGAACCGCGTGCAAATCGACTTTCTATGTTGTCAGGCATTCTGAATGTGTCGTTTAGTTGGCTTCTGACAGGGGAAGGCGAAGGCGTTGGCTCGCCAGATGAGCACTCTGAATTGACGCCAGAGATTTCAGACATCTTGATTGAAATTCGTGATCTCAAAGCCTCATTGGTCAAAAGCGCAGATCGTCTGGGACGTCTGGAAAAGAAACTTCGCACCAAACTGAAAGAAAGCTGATGGAACCGCGCGAACACAAAATCAAACGTTTGGCCATGCGCTCTATGCGCCGCGGGATCAAAGAAATGGATTTGATTTTGATGCACTATGCTGAGGATAAATTGTCTGGCATGAGTGATGACGCATTGGATCATTATGATGCGCTGCTGAATGAAAATGACCAGGACCTGTATCAATGGTGTTCAGGACAGGTTCCACCAGTGAGTGAATTCTCCGATCTGATCGCGGATATCAAGGTTCACATCGCCCAACGTTTTTAACGTTCAAAATTTTAACTTTATCTTCGGAAATATAGCGCAGTTTCGGCACAGTAATTGTGTCGGAGGTGACGATGAATAGTATCAACCCGTTCTGGCAAAACACCGAAACCTCGGTGGCCCAACAGTATTTGGATGCGCTGTCTTTGATTGAACGTCTGCACCGTTTGCTGTTGGATGTGATCAAGGATGAATTTGAACGATTGGGTGTTTTGGAAATCAACGCGGTTCAAGCATTGCTATTGTTCAATATCGGTGAAAACGAAGTGACGGCGGGTGAGCTGAAGTCGCGCGGATATTATCAGGGCAGCAACGTAAGCTATAATTTAAAAAAGCTGGTCGATTTGGGATATATGCATCATCAGCGTTGTGAAATGGATCGGCGATCCGTTCGCGTGAAACTGACTGCCAAGGGGCGGGATATCAAAGATACGCTGTCGCAGTTATTTGTGAAACACGCCGACATCTTGGAAACTCGCGCGGATTTATCATCTCAGCATGTTGATACGATCACCAAGGGGCTAAATTCGCTAGAGCGTTTTTGGACCGATCAAATCCGCTATATCTACTAAAGCTTGTTTGGCTGGCCTTTTGGGCCAGCCTTCATTTTGCGGCCTTACCAGTGCCCAATATTTTCCATAGACGTCCAAGGTTCCGCAGGTTCAAGCGC
>JAKMGV010000223.1 GCA_022424725.1 Paracoccaceae bacterium | reverse complement strand
TTATTGAATTATGGATGCATAAAATTGCCGTGTTACGATCTATTTTGGTTGGTTTTTTCTGCGGCATCCTGCCGGGGATCGGTGCCACATTGGCAGCATTCATGAGTTATGGCGAAGCCGTGCGGTGGTCCAAAAACCGTGAGGAGTTCGGGAAAGGTAAACTTGAGGGCGTGATTTCCGCAGAAACTGCAAACAACGCGGCAACGGGGGCAGCGATGATCCCACTATTGGCATTGGGTCTACCTGGGGGCGCATTGACCGCGATGATGGTCGCCGTGTTCCAAATGCATGACCTGCAACCCGGTCCCTTGGTGTTCATGCTATCGCCCGATCTCATATGGATTGTTTTTGCGGCGATGTTCTATGCCAATTTGTCGATCCTGATCATCGGTGTTGTGGAAACCAAAACCATTTTGAACCTGTTAAAAATCCCATTCCAATTCTTGGCGCCACTGATTTTGATGTTGGCAACGACGGGGGCCTACATTGGTCGTGGTTTGGTTTTGGATGTGATGGTGATGTTCTTGGCGGGGATCATTGGGTATCTGCTACGCCGTTCGGGATTTTCCATTCCTGCGATTGTACTTGGTTTGATTCTTGGTAAAATTGGCGAACAGAATTTCGCCCAAGGCATGCAGATGGTGCATTATGATTTGGGCACATATTTTTCACGCCCGATTTGCGCAATTTTGATCGCGGCAGGTGTGATTACACTTGCATCAAACATGTACCGCGCGTTTACCTCAACCAAGACAAGTGCATAAGGCTGGGGCAACCCGAAACGGAGATTATGGAATGACAGATACTGGCGTTCACGAAATTGTCGCGCGTGCACGCACCGCGCAGGCAGAGTACGAAAAAAATGGATCGCAAGCGAGGTATGATCGCGCAGCCCAAGCGGCCGCATGGGCGATCATGGAACCCGCCCGTAATCAACGTTTGGCGGAATTGGCAGTGGAAACAACAGGTTTGGGAAACGTGCCTGATAAGGTCATCAAAAACCACCGTAAAACACTGGGCCTTATGCAGGATATCCAACATGCGGTGACCTTTGGTGTGATGTCAGATGATTCCAAAACGGGGATCACGGAAATTGCCCGTCCCAAGGGGGTTGTCGGCGCAATCGTGCCCTCAACAAACCCTGCGGCGACACCTGCAAACAACATCATCAACGCGTTAAAGTGCGGCAATTCGATTGTCGTGGCCCCATCGCCCAAGGGCGTTGCCTGTTGCGAGTTGTTGTTGGACTATATCCATGCCGAATTCGCCAAAATTGGCGAAGATCCCGAATTGGTTCAAATGATCCCTGCACCGGGATCCAAGGACAAAACACAAACCTTGATGGATCAATGTGACATGATCGTCTGCACGGGCAGCCAAAACAACGTGCACCGCGCACAAACCACGGGCACCCCTGCGGTTGCTGTGGGGGCGGGGAACGTGACGGTGATTGTGGATGAAACCGCAGATTTGGACGCCGCTGCAGAAAAAATTCGCGCCTCTAAATGCTTTGACAATGCAACATCGTGTAGTTCGGAAAATTCTGTGGTTGTGGTGGATGCGGTTTATGATGATTTCATCGCCGCACTCGCGCGTGCAGGGGGCGCGTTTTATGCGGATGAAGCGGCGTTGATTTCCAAACTTTGGCCTGATGGACATTTGAACCGTTCGGTTATTGCGCAAGATGCCGATAAAATGATCGCAGCCCTAGACGTGGATGTGGCCGCCGGAACCGAATTTTTGGTCGTTCCAACATCTGGCGTTGGCCCTGATCATCCCCTGTCTGGTGAAAAGCTGAGCCGTGTTCTGGCGCTTTATCGTGCCACTGATTTTGACGCGGCTGTGGATGTCGCGCGCACCATCCAGATGTATCAGGGCGCAGGGCATTCGGTGGGTTTGCATTCTGCATTGGATGCGCGTGCGCACACCTTGGCAACGGCAATTCCAACCAGTCGGATCATTGTTAATCAGGCGCATACTTTTGCCACGGGTGGATCTTTTAGCAATGGCATGCCCTTTTCCCTGTCGATGGGCTGCGGCACGTGGGGGGGCAATTCAGTGAATGAAAACGTGAATTACCGTCATTTCCTGCAATCCACGAAAATCATTCGTGAAATTCCATCGCGCGAACCCAAAGTAGAAGACATTTTTGACGGGTATTGGAGCCTTGCTGGGAAATGAGATTTGATGCAACGACACCGCCCCAAGGAACATTGCGGGATTGGATTGATGCGCGGGCTGATCGCGGTGGCACGGCCTTTGTTTTTCCCGAAACGGGTGAAACCCTGACATGGCCCGAACTGCGCGAACACTGCGCTACAGTGGCGGCTGACTTGACAGCCCAAGGGATCGCCAAGGGCGAAAGCATCGCGGTGATGTATCCCAACGGCTATGACGGGGTAAAGGCCTTGTTTTCCGCGCTATACGGCGGGTTTCGCGTGACCATGTTGAATTTGGCCGCGGGTCCGGATGCGCTTGGCTATGCTATGGATCATTCTGAGGCTCGGGTGGCTTTTGTGCATGAAACGCAACTGGATGTGTTCAATCAGGTTAAGCCTGAACGCCTAAATATATACGCGTCAACGGATCAGCGGGCACAGCTGCATTCTGTTTCATCACAGGATGATGCATTGCTCATGTATACCTCGGGCACGACGGGGCGGCCCAAGGGCGTTGTTCATACACAATCAAGCCTATTGGCGGGCGGTTGGACCGTCAGCGTGGCGCATGAATTAACGGAAAATGATCGTGGAATGGGGGTTTTGCCATTCTATCATATCAACGGTCTATGCGTCTCTGTCATGGGCAGTTTGGTATCAGGCGGATCATTGGCCATGGTATCACGGTTTTCGGCCAGCAAATTTTGGCAGCAGGCGGCAGATGGCGGGATCACGTGGTTTTCCGTGGTTCCAACAATCATTAGCCACCTATTACACGGCGCGTCAGAACCGAATGCGGAATTGAAATCACGCTTGCGTTTTGCGCGCTCTGCCTCTTCCGCGCTGGCGGTTGAAACGCAGCGCGCCTTTCAGGATCGTTTTGGTTTGGCCATTGTGGAATCTTTGGGCCTGACCGAAACGGCGGCGCAATGTTTGGTCAACCCCTTGGATCCCAGCCTGCATAAAATCGGATCAGCGGGTAAGGC
>JAKMGV010000074.1 GCA_022424725.1 Paracoccaceae bacterium | reverse complement strand
GCCCCTTTGTCGGGGATACCTTCACAGATGCGGAATTCACGGACATTATTTCGAAGGCCTACGCAAACTTTGGCCATTCGGCGCGTGCGCCCATGGTGCAGTTGGACAGTAACCATTTCTTGCTAGAGCTTTTCCACGGTCCAACCCTTGCGTTCAAAGATTTCGCAATGCAGTTGATCGGGCAATTGTTTCAGGTGGCGCTAAACCGCCGTGGGGATCGTGTCACCATCGTGGGCGCAACAAGTGGCGATACAGGCAGCGCCGCGATCGAGGCGTTTCGCGGTCTGGATGCAGTGGATGTGTTCATCCTTTACCCACACGGGCGCGTGTCAGAGGTACAGCGCCGTCAAATGACAACACCAACGGAATCGAATGTTCACGCCTTGGCCGTTGACGGAACCTTTGATGATTGCCAATCCCGTCTAAAGGATATGTTCAATGATTTTGAATTCCGCGATGGTGTGAAGCTGGCAGGTGTGAATTCGATCAACTGGGCGCGTGTTTTGGCGCAGGTTGTCTATTACTTTTCATCCGCGGTTCAACTGGGCGCGCCACATCGCAAGATCAGCTTTACCGTACCAACAGGCAACTTTGGGGATATCTTTGCGGGCTATATTGCCAAACGCATGGGGCTTCCGATTGATCGTTTGGTTGTGGCCACGAACCAAAACGATATTTTGTATCGCTGCCTTAGCACGGGTGAATACCGCATGGGCAATGTGATCCCATCCATCAGTCCGTCGATGGATATTCAGATCAGTTCAAATTTTGAACGCGCGATGTTTGATGCCTATGATCAGGATGGGGCCGCGATTGCCAACGTCATGAATGAATTAAAAACCAATGGCGGCTTTGCCCTATCACAGGGTGTTATGGACGCATTGCGCGAAAACTTTGACAGTGGCCGTGTAAGCGAGGCAGAAACATCCGCCGAAATCACCCACAGTCTGGCCGCGCATGCCGAGCTTTTGTGTCCACACAGCGCAATCGGAACACAGGTTGCGGACCGCTTGCGTGATCCGAATACGCCCATGATCACATTGGCCACGGCGCATCCTGCGAAATTCCCTGACGCGGTCGAGGCCGCAACAGGTATTCGCCCCCCTTTACCCCCGCGCATGTCCGACCTATTTGAGCGGGACGAACGCGTAACTCGCGTTGACAACAACCTTGATGCGCTAAAGGCCATTGTAAAAGATCGGATCGCAAATTGAGCATTCAGCACCACACATTGCCCAATGGGTTTCAAATCGTAACCGAGCATATGCCAGGGCTTGAATCCGTGGCACTTGGGGTTTGGGTGATGGCCGGTGGGCGAAACGAAACACAATCTCAAACGGGAATTGCGCATTTTCTAGAACATATGGCATTCAAAGGCACTCGCACACGCAGCGCTGTGAATATTGCCGAAGCGATTGAGGATGTGGGCGGATATATCAACGCCTATACCTCGCGCGAGGCGACCGCCTATTACCTGCGTCTGCTGCGCCAAGATGTGCGTTTGGGCGTTGATATTCTGGCCGATATTTTGCGCAACTCTGTCTATGACCCACGCGAGGTCGAGGTTGAGCGCGGCGTGATCCTTCAAGAAATTGGTCAAACATTGGATACCCCTGATGACATCATTTTCGATTGGCTTCAGGAAACCGCCTATCCCCAACAATCTTTGGGTCGATCAATCCTTGGACCATCTGATAATGTCGCGCGTTTTGATCGTGATGATTTGATCCAATTTGTGTCGTCACATTACTCACCCGATCGCATGGTTTTTGCTGCTGCTGGTGGCATTGATCACGAGGAACTCTACCAATTGCTGTCCGATGCATTCGGTGATTTGCCGATCATTCCTGCACATAACACCGAAGGCGATGCACAATTCCACAGCGGTGAATTGCGCCGTGAAAAGGACTTAGAGCAGGCGCATTTCACACTTGCGCTTGAAGGTCCCAGTTATCGTGATGACGATATTTATACTGCACAGATTTATTCAATCGCGCTTGGGGGCGGGATGTCATCGCGCCTATTCCAAGAGGTGCGTGAAAAACGCGGACTGTGTTATACGATCTTTGCCCAAGCGGGCGCTTATAGCGACACAGGCATGACCACGATTTACGCAGGTACATCGGATGCACAAATCGGGGAATTGGCCAACATCACAATTGATGAGCTTAAGCGCGCGGCAGACACGCTAAGCCAAGTAGAGCTGGACCGTGCACGTGCGCAGATGAAAGCAGGTCTTTTGATGGGACTAGAAAGCGCCTCAAACCGCGCAGAACGTTTGGCCCGTATGGTCCAGATTTGGAGCACGGTTCCAAACCTAGAGGAAACAGTCGCCCGCATCGACGCTGTGGATTTGGACAAACTGCGCACCTATGCGCAATCGGTTGCAAGCAGTGCCAAGATGGCAACTGCCCTTTATGGTCCAATCGCAGCTGCGCCTGATTTATCAGCACTTGAGGCGCGACGAGCAGCATAATGTTTTTCTTTAAGCGCAAAGTATGGATCGACACCGAACGTTTATACCTGCGCGCGCCTGTTCAAACCGACTATCGTGAATGGTCTGAACTCCGCTATGCCTCGAAGGAATTTTTGACCCCTTGGGAACCTACATGGTCGCCTGATCATTTGTCGCGTAAAGCGTTTTCAAATCGGGTCTATTGGTCACAGAAAAATATCAATGGCGGCACGGCCATTCCGCTGTTCATGTTCCGCCGTGAAGATGACAAATTGGTGGGGGCGATCACATTAGACAATATCCGCCACGGCCCCGCGCAAACGGGGACGATGGGATATTGGATTGGCCACCCCTATGCGCGCCATGGATACATGACAGAAGCCCTGCGCGCGATGGTCCACTATGCCTTTAGCACAATGGACCTAAGCCGTATTGAAAGCGCCTGTTTGCCCGAAAACGTTGCATCGCGCGGTGTTTTGGAAAAATGTGGCTATAAATACGAAGGTGTTGCACAGGCCTATATCCAAATTAATGGCCGTTGGCGTACCCACGTCCTATATGCTGCCTTACGTGCGGATCGGCGTGGGCGGACAACAGTGGGCATGGCATGAATACCTATTTACCAGCGGATCAAAACTTCTACGCAATTGCGTCAGATGCAGGATTGGCGCATCTGCTTTTCCCAGTGGAACCCGGCTATGTCGAAGAGCCCCGTGGCCGCTGGAAGGGCCAAGCAGAATATGTCGCGCGTCCCAAATCGACTGAGGATGTCAGCGCCCTTGTCAAACTGTGCCACACCCACCGCGTGGCGATAATTCCCTATGGCGGTGGCACGGGATTGGTGGGCGGACAGCTTGCTGAAACAGGGGCGGTTCCCCTGATCTTATCCCTTGAAAAGATGACGAAAATTCGCGCCGTTTATCCCGAAGAAAACGTGATGATCGTAGATGCAGGCGCCATTTTGGCCGATATTCAACAGACGGCCGAAGATGTGGATCGCCTGTTTCCGCTGTCGCTGGCCTCGGGCGGCAGCGCACGTATTGGCGGGTGTCTTGCCACGAACGCAGGGGGCGTGAATGTCCTGCGCTATGGCAACACGCGGGATCTGTGTTTGGGCCTAGAGGTCGTCATGGCCGACGGCGCAATTTGGAACGGGTTGGGACGTCTGCGCAAGGATAATACAGGCTATGATCTGCGCCATCTGATAATCGGGTCCGAAGGGACATTGGGCATCATCACAGGTGCATCTCTAAAGCTTGCGCCGCGCCCGCGGGATGTGGGTGTGGCCCTGTTCACCGTACCTGATCCAAGTGCTGCCCTGTCCCTTTTGGCGATGACACGCGATGAGGTGGGCGAGGCTGTGTCCGCCTTTGAGTTGATGTCGAAAATGGGGTTCGATTTCCTGTCCGAAACCATGCCAGATGTGCGCCAAGTGGTTGAAGATAAACCAGAATGGATGGTTTTGATCGAACTGGGTATGGGCGGTGCACAATCCGCATCAAACGCGCTTGAACGCCTGTTTGAATTGGGACATGAGGCAGGGTTAGTCAGTGATGGGGTCATCGCACAATCCACGCAACAGGCGCAGGATATATGGACGATCCGCGAAACCATTCCAGAGGCAAACCGACGCATCGGATCAATCAGCAGTCATGATATTTCACTGCCCCTTTCGATGATCCCAGAGTTCATAAAGGTGGCCCCAAACCATTTGGAAAAACTGTGCGATATGCGCATCAATTGTTTTGGTCATTTGGGGGATGGGAACCTGCATTATAACGTCTTTCCGCCCAAAGGACGGGATAAGAAAGAGTTCTGGAACCTGCGGGATGAGATTAAGCGCACAGTGCATGATTTGGTCGTCTCGATGGGTGGATCGCATAGTGCGGAACATGGGATTGGGCGCCTAAAGGTGGATGATTTGGAACGTTATAGCGATTCTGCGAAACTGTCGGCGCTTCACGCGATTAAGGGCGCGCTTGATCCCCAAAATATCCTAAATCCTGGGTCTGTATTGCGTCGGTAACACGTCGGTAACGCGTCGGTGTGCAACGCGCGATGGGATATGGATGTGTTAGGGATGCTTGGAGTAGGGTAGTTGTCCCCGTCCGGCTATTATCGAGTCGCCCGCACCATGAAACTTGTGAATGATCATGGGCTTTTTGCAAGCCGACCTCGGGAGGTGCGAAAGCGCCTCCCTGGGGGGAGGTCGGCCCTTTGCCAATCTGGGGATTGGCTTGGAATAAAGTATGTTTTGGGCTTCGGTGCCTCGGCCCTGTTCACCGCCCACGGGCGTGTGCTTGATCTTTGGTGTGAAACCTCGCACCTCTATTCATGCACTGAATTCACCAATCCCTTGGCCTTACGCCGCAGGTGGCGTTCATAGATGATGCGGGCGACAATGTGTTCGTATCCCCAATCCAAAATCTGATACAGCCCAGGAATGCGGGCAATGCGCGCCATAAAACGATAGCGGGGCATTTGATCCCATAGGACCAAAAACGCCGCAAGCCCGACATGGATTTTGCCCTCATGCATTACATGCAAAAGGCGCGTTGCGCGATCTTCATCAACGCCCCATTCCGACAAATCCGTTTTGTTTAAATCCACAATTTCAATGGGTAGATCCCGCGCCTTGGCATAAGCATCGTAATGGCACATTTCGGAATTGCAGACGGGACAATCAGCGTTATAGAGGGCGCGTGTTTTCATGGCGGTTTCTCCTATCACACTGCATACTTAATAGGTTGGGCCAAAATGTCATTGGAACTTACGCAAATGTCGCAGTTGGGTTTATGGCCTAGGCGCCAAACGTCCCCACAGGTCATATTCGCCTGCTTCATCCACCTCAACCGTGACAATATCGCCGACATTCAAATCCTGATGTCCTTCGTCAATGAACAGGTTGCCATCAATTTCAGGGGCATCTGCCATTGTGCGGCAGGTGGCGGCGTCTTGGTCCACCTCATCCACAATCACATCCAGTTTGCGGCCAACCTTGGCCTGTAGCTTGGCTTCTGAAATCACTTGGGCCTTGGTCATGAAGCGTTCCCAGCGCTCTTGTTTCACTTCATCTGGCACGTGATCGGGCAAATCGTTTGATCGCGCGCCATCAACATTTTCATACTGAAAACACCCGACGCGATCCAACTGTGCCTCATCCAACCAATCAAGTAGCGTTTCAAATTCTGCCTCGGTTTCGCCGGGATAGCCCACGATAAAGGTCGAACGTAATGTGATTTCGGGGCAGGCCGACCGCCATGCTGCGATTTCATCCAATGTTTTGGCGGCTGCTGCGGGGCGGGCCATACGGCGCAACGTATCGGGGTGGGCATGTTGGAACGGAATATCCAAATAGGGCAGGATGATCCCATCGGCCATCAACGGGATCAGATCGCGCACATGTGGATAGGGATAAACATAGTGCAGCCGAATCCATGCCCCTAATGATCCCAAATCACGGGCCAAATCGGTGATATGCGCGCGGTGATCGCGGTCCGTGGCATATTTGATATCCACGCCATAGGCAGATGTATCCTGCGAAATCACCAGCAATTCACGCACACCATTTTCAACCAACTTTTCCGCCTCGCGTATGATCGCGTGGGCAGGGCGGCTTTGTAATTTGCCGCGCATATCGGGGATGATGCAGAATTTACATTTGTGATTACAGCCTTCTGAGATTTTCAAATAGCTGTAATGGCGCGGGGTTAATTTCACACCACTTGCGGGTAGCAAATCAACAAAGGGATCTGGATTTGGCGGCACCGCGGCATGGACCGCATCCAACACCTGTTCATATTGATGGGGGCCTGTGACGGCCAAAACCTTGGGGTGGTAGCCCGTGATATATTCGGGCTCTGCCCCCAAACATCCTGTGACAATCACCCGTCCGTTTTCATTTAACGCCTCGCCAATGGCCTCAAGGCTTTCTGCCTTGGCGCTGTCCAAAAAACCGCATGTGTTCACGATGACCGCATCCGCCCCAGAATAGTTGGGGGATACGCCGTATCCTTCTGCACGCAGGCGGGTCAAAATGCGTTCGCTGTCCACCAATGCCTTGGGGCAGCCCAATGAAACCATCCCGATGGTGGGTTGTTTTGCGCTGCGGCTTTCGGTGATTTTTGCGTTTGCCAGATCGGGGCGGAGGTTTGGTGGATTTGTGCTCATGGCTTCTCTTACCCTGCGCAAGACCGACTGGAAAGATCACATTTCAGCAGAATTTGGCGGAAAAGGGGGCTCGTTTGGTTTTGGTACCAATTTTCCGGCGCTGGGTATAGCTGATCTACAAGGATGAGGGAAATTGATGCGTATTGTTAAATGCGTTTCAATAAATCGGCAAACTACACGGACTGTCCCAATCCAACCTCAAAGGGCATGGTCAAGGACGACTATATTCGCATGGGCATTTATTAACGCGGGGTCTATGTCGTAAACCGTACATTCTTGTCGTCGCTAAGTATTGATTTTCTGATATGAAGTTGATTGTCTCTGCGTCAATGGACAAAGGAGATGGCTATGCGCTTTTCCGCGCTTCGCATTCTGAAAGAGGGTTTGACTGGCAACAAGGGGTGGAGTGCGCATTGGCGTGATCCTGATCCCAAGGATGAATATGATGTTGTCATTGTGGGCGGTGGGGGCCATGGCCTGTCCACGGCGTTTTATCTGGCCAAGGAACACGGCATCACCAATGTGGCCGTTCTAGAGCGCGGATACATCGGCGGTGGGAACGTTGGGCGCAATACCACAATCGTGCGGGCAAACTATGGCCTGCCCGGAAATTCCGAATTTTATTCACATTCACTGAAACTGTGGGAACAGTTAGAGGATGAGTTGAATTATAACGTGATGCATTCGCAACGCGGGATCATCAATCTGTTCCATTCCGATGGTCAACGCGATGCCTTTGCCCGTCGTGGCAATGCCATGGTGAACCAAGGGGATGATGCGATCCTGATGAACCGCGATCAGGTGCGCGACATGATCCCCTATCTGAATTTTGACAGCCTGCGTTTCCCAATTTACGGCGGTCTGTATCACCCCCGTGGGGGGACGGCACGCCATGATGCGGTGGCCTGGGGATTTGCACGTGGTGCGGATCAGCGGGGCGTTGATTTGATCCAAAATTGCGAGGTCACAGGCATCAACATTGAAAACGGCAAAGTGCGCGGTGTTGAAACCAGTCGCGGCATAATTCGCGCGAAAAAAATTGCTATGGCCACGGCGGGCCGTTCAAGCCAGACAGCGGCCATGGCGGGCATGCGCCTGCCGATTGAAAGCCATGTTTTACAGGCCTTTGTGACCGAAGGGATCAAGCCCGTAATTGATCACGTCATTTCATTCGGAATGGGCCATTTTTACATCAGCCAATCGGATAAGGGCGGTTTGGTTTTTGGGGGTGACATTGATTTTTATGCCTCTTACGCATCACGCGGCAACCTGCCCATGATGGAACATGTTATGGAGGCGGGGATGAGCCTGATGCCCATGATCGGCAAGGCCAAGGTTTTGCGGTCCTGGGGTGGTATCATGGATATGTCACCCGATGGATCCCCCATCATTGATAAAACAGATATTGATGGGCTCTATCTAAATTGTGGCTGGTGTTATGGCGGGTTTAAGGCCGTGCCTGGATCAGGCTTTAGCTATGCGCATTTGATTGCAACAGATCGTCATCACGAACCTGCGGCGCGCTTCCGTTTGGATCGGTTCCAAACGGGATATGGTTTGATGGACGAAGAGGCCA
>JAKMGV010000073.1 GCA_022424725.1 Paracoccaceae bacterium | reverse complement strand
CTAAAATGGGCATGGCTGGATCAGAAGCAATTGGTTTCCGTTCCTGGACGAGTATGCTACCCGCGCTTTGCATCGATCAATTCAATCGCTTTGGCGACTGCTTCATCAATGCTCAACTCGGTTGTATCCAAATGCGTCGCATCATCCGCTGGGCGCAGGGGGGCGTCGGCGCGGTTCATGTCGCGTTCGTCCCGTTCTTTCACCTCGGCCAATACCTGATCCAAGGACGCATCCTGCCCCCGCTCGATCAATTCATCATAGCGGCGCTTGGCGCGCGCCTCGGCGCTGGCGGTCACAAATAATTTCGCGGGCGCATCAGGGCAGATCACAGTGCCAATATCGCGCCCATCCAAAACCGCCCCACCCGCACGCGCGGCGAACGCACGTTGGAAATCCAACAATGCGGCCCGTACCTCGGCAATAACCGCCACCTTGGACGCCGCTTGGGCCACGTCAGGGTTGCGCAAATCATCACGCGCCAAATCATCTTCGGACAGGGTCAAGGCCGCCTTGGTCGGATCCATGCCATCCATCATTTTGCGCCCCACCGCCCGATAAAGCAGGCCAGTGTCCAAATGCGGACACTGAAAATGCGCAGCAACGGCGCGGGCGATTGTCCCCTTACCCGCCGCGGCAGGTCCGTCTATGGCGATTGCAAAGGGCATTTCAAACGCTGATCCGTTCAATATTCGCGCCCAGATCACCCATCAACTGCTCAAAAATCGGGAAGGATGTTGCGATTGGACCGCCATCATTCACCACAACCGCAGATTTTGATGCAAACCCTAGGATCAGGAAGGACATCGCAATGCGGTGATCAAGGAATGTTTCACAGGTTGCACCACCTGGTACATTCCCTGCGCCCAAACCTGTGACGGCCCACCAATCTTCGCCCTCATCCACTGTGATGCCGTTTGCGCGTAACCCTTGGGCCATGGAGTCGATCCGATCACTTTCCTTGACCCGCAATTCATGGACTCCGCCCATATGCGTGACCCCTGTCGCATTGGCAGCAACTACAGATAGGATCGGGTATTCATCAATCATGCTGGCCGCGCGGTGCTCGGGTACATTAATGCCGACCATATTTGGCGAATAGCGCGCGCGCAGATCGGCGACAGGCTCGCCCCCCTCTTCGCGTTCGTTTTCAAAGGTCAGGTCTGCGCCCATCTCTTGCAATGTAATAAACAATCCTGATCGCGTCGGGTTTAACCCAATGTTTGGCACCAACACATCTGATCCGGGCGTAATTAGGGCCGCACACACGGGAAATGCGGCCGAGGATGGATCACGCGGCACGTGAATTGTTTGCGGCTTTAGTTCTGGTTGCCCTGTTAGGGTAATCACCCGCCCCTCATTCGTATCCTCAACCGTTAATTCGGCCCCAAAGCCGCGCAGCATACGTTCGGTGTGATCTCGTGTCGCCTTGGGTTCAACAACGGTGGTTTTGCCAGGTGCGTTCAGGCCTGCCAACAATACAGCCGATTTTACCTGCGCCGAGGCGACAGGTAGATGATATTCCAAGGGCACAGGGTTTTCGGCCCCAACAATCGTCAATGGCAAACGCCCCTGTGATCGCCCCACAGATTGCGCCCCAAACAGCGCCAATGGATCGGTGATCCGCGCCATCGGGCGTTTGTTCAAACTTGCGTCCCCTGTAAAGGTCGCCGTGATGGGCGATGTCGCCATCATCCCCATAATCAATCGCACGCCTGTTCCCGAATTGCCGCAATCAATCACCGTTTCGGGTTCGGCCAATCCTCCAACGCCCACACCATGTACTGTCCAGTGCCCCGGCCCATGCTGCGTAACCTCGGCCCCAAAGGCGCGCATCGCCTTGGCCGTGTCCAAGACATCTTCACCCTCAAGCAGGCCAAAGATTTCAGTTTTCCCCAAAGCCATGGCCCCAAACATCAGGGACCGATGTGAAATCGATTTGTCCCCAGGGACATCCGCTGTCCCCGTCAGGGGATTTGCATGACCTGCTTGCATTGGAATGGGCGTGCCGTGTCCAGACATGTGGCGTCCTTTATGTCTTGATTGCTTAAAATTCGTCTCTTGTTAGCGGAACCAGTCCCCAAGGTCTAGGCGTGCGGCTTCTGAAACGTCAAATAATGCGCGCGCCGCCCCTCGCGAAAGGCTTTTTGTTCATACCGCGTCGAAACCCAATCCTGCCAAGAGGTGCGCCAATCGCTTGGCCCCTCTGCCAACCATTCAAATCCGGCCTTTGGGACCTCTTGCAATGTTTGGCGCACGTAATCGGGAATATCGGTGGCCACCCGCAAAATGGCACCGGGTTTTAGAACATCACATAGGGGCAGCAAATGCTCTTGCGTCACAAATCTGCGCCGATGATGGCGCTTCTTGGGCCATGGGTCAGGATAGAGCAGAAATGCCTTTGACACAGATGCTTTTGGCAACACGTCAAACAAATGACGCGCATCGCCGGGATGAATGCGGACGTTTTCACAGGGCGTTTCGCGCAATTTTTGCAATAACATCGCAACGCCGTTCAAAAATGGCTCACACCCAATAATGCCCACATCGGGGTTGGATTGCGCCTGATGCACCAAATGCTCTCCGCCCCCAAAGCCGATTTCTAACCACAGGTCTTTTTGGGCAAAGAGTGCCTGTAAATCCAATTGCGTTCGATCTGGATTAACATCCCAAGACACATTTGGAACGCTCAGGCGATCCAAATCCTCATCCAAGGCTTCAATCTGCGCAGGACGCAAGGTTTTGCCCTTAAAGCGCCCATAAAAATTGCGCCACGGAGATCCGCTGGGGTGATGTGTATTTTCCATGAGGCGGCATGTAATCGTTTCGCGCGTGCCCTGCAAGCGCGAAGGCGAGCCCGTTGCAGGATGCATAAGGGCGAGAGATAGAGCGGCGCGCCCGACAGGGCGCGCCGCCGCTTAATTCAGACGGCCGCTTTCAAGGCATCGATCAGATCGGTGCGCTCCCAGCTGAAACCGCCATCTGCATCAGGCGCGCGGCCAAAGTGGCCGTAGGCAGCTGTGCGTTGATAAATCGGTTTGTTCAGGCCCAGATGCGTGCGGATGCCGCGTGGGGTCAGGTCCATACAGTCTGACACAGCCTTTTCAATCTGCTCTTCGCTGACCTGACCTGTGCCAAATGTATCTGCGTAAATCGACAGTGGACGCGCAACACCAATCGCGTAGCTCAGCTGGATCGTGCATTTTTCGGCCAAACCAGCGGCCACCACATTTTTCGCCAAATAGCGCGCCGCATAGGCCGCGGAGCGGTCAACCTTTGTCGGGTCTTTCCCAGAAAACGCGCCGCCGCCGTGGGGGGCTGCACCGCCATATGTGTCCACAATGATTTTGCGCCCTGTCAGGCCCGCATCCCCATCAGGCCCACCAATTACGAATTTCCCAGTTGGGTTCACGTGCCATGCAGTATCTGCGGTAATCCACCCCTCGGGCAGGGTTTCGCGGATATAGGGTTCAACCACCAGACGCACATCATCAGATGTCATCGCTTCATCCAAGTGCTGCGTTGACAAAACAATGGATGTCACGCCCACAGGCTTGCCGTTTTCATAGCGCACTGACAGCTGGGATTTTGCATCCGGTCCCAATGTGGGTTCTGTGCCATCCTTGCGCACCTCTGCCAAACGGCGCAGGATCGCATGCGAATACTGAATGGGGGCTGGCATCAGCTCTTCGGTTTCATTCGTGGCATAGCCAAACATGATCCCCTGATCGCCTGCGCCTTCGTCTTTGTTGTCTGCTGCATCCACACCTTGGGCAATATGCGCCGATTGTTCGTGCAGCAGGTTTGTCACCTCAACGGTTTCGTGGTGAAATTTATCTTGTTCGTATCCAATATCTTTGATGCAGGCGCGCGCGATCTCATCAATGCGGCCCATATAGCTTGATAATTTCTCTTTATCGGACAGACCAACTTCGCCACCGATCACAACGCGATTCGTTGTGGCAAATGTTTCGCAAGCGACCCGTGCCTCTGGCTCTTCTGCCAAAAAGGCGTCCAAAACCGCATCAGAAATGCGATCGCAAACCTTATCGGGGTGTCCCTCAGAAACAGACTCCGACGTAAATACATATGTGCTTCTTGTCATGTAAAATGCTCCATTAGATGTGTATCGTCACGTCAGGAAGCCGTTGTGACGACGAGCAATCGAAGTAGACCCAAGTGCAGGGCGCGTCAATCTTTAATTACACTCCGACGAATAGCAAGAACACATAGTGCGATCCATGCCACCCAATAGGCCCAATTCCCAAACAAAGCATAGGGAGTTTGATAGTGCATCAGCGGCACCTGCACATCCAAATGACCTGATGTATTCAGCGGCATTTTATCCACGATTTCACCGCGTCCATCGATCACCGCACTGACGCCTGAGTTTGATACGCGGATGATCGGCATACCCTGTTCAATCGCGCGAAGTCGGGTGATTTCCAAATGCTGCGCAGGACCAGAAAAGCCACCAAACCAGGCATCATTTGAGATCTGAACAATCACATCTGCATCCTGACGCGCCGCGGATACCGCACGCGGAAAAATGATTTCATAACAAATCATCGGCAGAATTTTAACGGAATTGGACAGGATCATGGGGGTGCCAGATTTTCCCGCAGAAAACCCAACCCCAAAGAGTTCGGGGGCAAATCCAAATCCATTACGGACCAACCAATCCTCAAACGGGAGGTATTCGCCAAAGGGCACAAGGTGGTGTTTGTCATAAATCTGTGGCGGTTGATCCTCCCGCGACAGGACAAGTGAATTAAAAAGGCGATCACGTTCATCAATCCGCAAAATCCCAAAAATCACATCCGCCCTGCCTGCCGCGCTGCGCAAGCGTTCAATGTGGCGATCTGCATAATTCAGGGCGGTGTAAATCGCGCTTTCTGGCCAGATGATCACATCAACCTTTGGGTCCGCGGCGGTGGCGTCAATCATGCGGTCCAAAAAAATGGGGGCATAAAACGGATCCCATTTCTGCGCTTGTGGTGCATTGGGTTGGACCAAGCGCACCGTTGTTTTGGCCACATCGCGTTGCATTTCAGGAAGCGGGATCAGGGCGCAGGTCAGCATAATCGCACTGCCCCCCGCCGCACCTGCCCAAACCCGTTGGGCGCACAAGGCAGAGATCAGCAATAAAAACAGGGTCACGCCATGTGGTCCGACCCAAGCAAAAAAACCAATAAAAGGGCTTTCTGCCAATGTGTAGGACAAAAGCCCCCATGGAAAGCCCGTGAACAAAACACCGCGCAGATAGTCCGCCAGTGTCAGGCCAACTACCCAGCCAAGCGGCCCAAAGCGACGCGCAAACCAACCCGCACCCGCCCAAAATAGGGCCAGTCCCCCAGCCATCAAAATGAGCGCAAAGGGCGCCATGAACCCCGTGGTTTGAAGATCAACCAAAAACGGTTCAACAATCCAGTTAAGCGTGACAAGGAAATATCCAAACCCGAAGGCCCACCCAATTTTTATGGGGGCCGCAGCATCGCGCGACAGTCTAAAAAACAGGATCAGACATGCAATGCTGATCAGCCAAAGCGACAGCGGCGCGTGGCCAAGTCCAACACCGCCGCCCAAGAGGGCCGCTGCCCATTTGGGATATTGCGCCGACCAGCGTAACGCCCTATCCCAACCGCGGAGACGCATGATTTATTCTGCGGCCTTCACAACCGAAGCCAGACGCAAACGGATGCGTTTGACGCGCCGCGGGTCTGCATCAACAATTTCAAATTCAGACCCATTCGGGTGGGACACCACCTCGCCCCGCACAGGCACACGACCTGACAACATAAAGAGAAGTCCACCTACGGTGTCCACTTCTTCTGCGTCGATGTCATCATGGGCGATCAAATCAATCCCCGTTTCCTCGGCAAAATCATCCAAGGGCGTTTTTGCAAGCAATAGGAACTGACCTGGTTTTTCCTCGCTCCACAGATCGGCTTCTTCGATGTCGTGTTCGTCTTCGATTTCACCGACAACCTGTTCCAACAGGTCCTCAATCGTGACCAATCCATCAACACCACCATATTCATCAATCACCAACGCCATATGCGAACGTTCCGTCTGCATCTTGGTCAGCAGGACCGATAGCGGCATTGAGGGCGGCACGAACAGAACAGGGCGCAGAGTTTGCGTTAGGTTGAAATCGTGATCCTCGGTTTCAAATCCGTGCGACAGTGCGAAATCCTTAAGGTGAACCATGCCCACAGGCGTATCCAACGTGCCCGAAAACACAGGCAAACGTGTCATCGTACTGCTGCGGAATGTGTCAACCAATTCGGATTTGGTCATTGTGTCAGGAACGGCGATGATTTCCGCCTTGGGGATGGCCACATCCTCGACACGCAAACGGCGGAGGTTGGCAAGGCCCAAATTCGGCGCACTGCTTTGGGATCGTGGCGCACTTGTTAATGCGTCGCCATCTACGGATTTTGCGGAAAATAAACGCCCAAAAAATCCAGCTCGTTTTTTATGTGTGGTCTCGTTTGACTGCGCGCTTTGCGCTGCACTCGAGGACCCGTCAATATCGCCCATTTTTTCCTTCCGTCAATTTGGCGGTCTTAATGACCATATGGGTTTGCGATCCCCATATTGCCAAGTATTTCAATTTCGATACCTTCCATCAATGTGGCATCTTGGTCACGTATATGGTCATAGCCTAATAGATGTAAAACGGCATGTACAATTAAATGTGTAACATGGTGCTGTGGTGCGATTTTACCAGCCTCAGCTTCGCGCAGGCATGTGTCATAGGCAATTGCAATATCCCCCAGTTCGGGGTCAAAGGTGGCATCAGGTAAATCGGGGCGCGCGCCCGCTTCTTTTGCGGCGCGTTCCTCGGACGGCCATGACAACACATTGGTAGCCTGTGGTTTGTCGCGAAAATCCCCGTTCAGTTCCGTGATTTTTGTGTCATCACATCCCAAAACACAGCATTCAAAACCCGCATCTATCAGATTAAAGTAGGACATCACCGCGTCAAAGGCCGTTTGCGAACACCCCTCTAAATCCAGCGTGTTCCACCGTTCATCCTCTAGGATGACATCCACGCTCATTGTTCTTGGGACCGTTTCGCGTTCTTAATCAATGCGCGTTTGCTGTCATCGTCATAGGCCTCGATGATTGCGGCGACCAAGGGATGGCGCACAACATCTTTGGATGTGAAATAGTTAAAACCAACCCCCTTGATCCCCTTTAACAGGCGTTCTGCGTCCGACAAACCCGAAACAACACCACGCGGCAAATCCACTTGGGATCTGTCCCCTGTGATCACCATGCGCGATCCCTCGCCCAAACGGGTTAGAAACATTTTCATTTGCATGGATGTCGCATTCTGCGCCTCATCCAGCACAACAAATGCATTTGCTAGTGTGCGCCCGCGCATGAAGGCCAAGGGTGCAATTTCGATGCGCTTTTCCTCGATCAACTTGGCCAATTGCTTGCCCGGCAGAAAATCGTTCAGCGCATCATAAAGGGGCTGCATATAAGGATCGACTTTATCCTTCATATCCCCTGGTAGGTAGCCAAGCTTTTCACCCGCCTCAACAGCAGGGCGCGACAGGATAATCCGATCCACATCGCCCGAAATAAATTTACTAACCGCAACAGCCACCGCCAAATATGTTTTGCCCGTTCCCGCAGGACCAATTCCAAAGGCCAATTCATTTTCCATCAGTGAATTAACATAGGCTTTTTGCGCGTCTGTGCGGGGTTCAACAGGTTTTTTGCGCGTTTTGATTTCAACGCTGCTTTTTGAAAACATCTCAAGCTGGTTGTCATTCTCTGGGTTCATCCGCAACGCACGATCTATATCGGCAAATTCAACCGATTTACCGTTTTCCAATCGTTCATAAAGGTTGCTAAGAACACCTTGCGCTTCGGTTGCGGCCTCATCCGGGCCAAAGATATCCAATTGATTGCCACGTCGGATGATTTGCACATCCAACTGCTGTTCAATTTTCGCTAGATTTTTGTCAAACTCTCCACAGAGCTCAATCATCAATCGATTGTCAGGGAATTCCAACGCAGTTTGACCTGCACTTGTGGGTTCTTGCGGTTCAGATAGCGTACCTTGCGCCACTCACTACTCCATGTCTGCTCATAGATATGGTGCCAAGCGAATCTAAAAAACGCAAGGGATAGATTTTAGAATGTATCGTTTTTGTAAATCGCCCTTAAAACCACTGCCCGGGTTCGATCAGGCCCAAATCCAGAAATTGTTGGTCG
>JAKMGV010000222.1 GCA_022424725.1 Paracoccaceae bacterium | reverse complement strand
ACCATTGTCTTGGCACCTGCGGCGCAATCCTTGGCCGACGAAGATTTACCCGCAGCAGAGCGCCTGCAAATGGCAAAGTCTGCGCCCGAGGCTACGCAAGAGGGGGAAACCGAACTTGCCGTTGATGCAAACGCCTTGGCCGATGCGATCATTGCAGGTGAAAAACCCCTAAGTGACAATCAGTCCATGCCCGTACGGGTCGAGGGGGCAAACATTGAACAGGCGCTGCGCATGGCGCTGGCTGTGGATGAAACGCCAAGTGGCCTTAACCCCCCGCGCACTACAATCCGCCCGAAACTGCGCCCCACTGCAACACAGGCTGCCGTTCGGGTGCCCGCGGCCCCTACAATCGCAGCGGGCAGCGCCTTGGTCCAGTTCGGAGCCTATGACAGCGAAGCCGTGGCGGAACAAGAATGGACACGGATTTGGGCAAAATTGGCAAGCTTCCTTGGTACTCAAACCCGCGTCATTCAAAAAGCAGAAAGCGGTGGGCGTACATTCTACCGTTTGCGTGCGGCTGGCTTTAGCGACATTGCAGAGGCACGTCGGTTTTGCTCTGCCGTTTCTGAAAAGGCCGAATGTTATCCAGTCATCGCAAAATGACATCCCAACCACATACTTTAAACGCGGTGATCTTTGGTGTCGAAGGGCCGCGCTTAACATTTTGGGAAAAGGCATTTTTTGCAGATACGCAACCGTTTGGATTTATCCTCTTCGCGCGTAACGTTGAAACGGCGGATCAATTGCGCGCCTTGTGTTCGGATCTGCGAACAGCTGTGGGGTGGAATGCCCCCATCTTGATTGACCAAGAGGGCGGGCGTGTTCAACGTTTAGTTCCCCCAATGGCGACACAATTTTTGCCCCCTCTTGACCACGGGGCCTCTGCAGGGGCAGGGGCGGTTGATGCATTTTTTGCACGTTACGCCATTATCGGTCATGAACTGCGCAGATACGGTATTGACGTGAATTGTGCACCGAATTTGGATATCGCGCGAGATCATACTCATCCATTTTTACAAAATAGATGTTATGGGCGCACGCGCGATGATGTCTCTGTCCTTGGGCGGGCGGCATATGATGGTTTGTTGGCGTCAGGCATTATGCCCGTGATCAAACATATGCCTGGTCATGGGATGGCCATTGCCGACAGTCACAATGGGCTTTCGCGTGTGACCGAAAGCTATGACTATCTGATCGAACATGACTTTGCGGTTTTTGCGGATTTTTCCGATGCAAAAATGGGGATGAGCGCGCATATCCTGTTTGACGCGATTGATCCGCTTTGGCCCGCGACACTGTCACCGCGGATGATTGATATTATGCGTCATGAATTGTCGTTCGACGGGCTGTTAATGACAGATGATTTGTCGATGGAGGCCTTGCCAGGCACCATTCCAACACGTGCCATGGCGGCGCAGCGGGCAGGGGTTGATATTGTTTTGCACTGCAATGGAAACGCAGGTGAAATGCAATCTGTGGCCGAAGTTTTGGAACAACCCACACCTAAAACGCGCCAACGTATGCAGGCCGCGATTGGGGCGCGTGATGCGCTGGTGCCACAATCGCTTGACATCGACGCACTGCACGCGCAGCTTGGTGTCTAACGCAAACCAGATCCAAGAAACATGAGCGAGCATCACGATCTATTTCCGTCCAACGATGACACTCAATCCGTGTCCGACAGATTGTCGGCCGAAGCGCTGATTGTGGATGTAGATGGGTTTGAAGGTCCGCTTGATCTGTTGTTGACCCTGTCGCGCACGCAAAAGGTTGATTTGATGCGCATTTCCATTTTGGAACTGGCGCAACAATATTTGGATTTCGTTGAACGGGCCAAGGCGTTGCGCATCGAATTGGCGGCGGATTACTTGGTGATGGCGGCCTGGTTGGCCTTTTTGAAATCGCGGCTATTGCTGCCGCCTGATCCCACGGATGAGGGGCCAAGCGGCGAAGAAATGGCCGCCCATCTTGCGTTTCAGCTGGAACGGCTTCAGGCGATGCGTGATTGTGCCGCGCGCCTTATGGCACGGGATCAAAAGGGGCGCGATTTCTTTGTTCGCGGTATTCCAGAAAATGTCGAAACTGTGCGTAGGGTGAATTACACAGCCAATTTGTTGGATTTGATGCAGGCCTATTCTCGTATTCGCACACGGGATGAATTTCGCCCCTTTGTCATGGATCGAAACGATGTTTTTACGATGGAAGAGGCGTTGGAACGTATGCGCGGTTTGATCGGCTTTGCCGTCGATTGGGTGGATATCTCAAGTTATCTGCCGGATGGATGGGGTGCATCCCCCATGCGCCGCCGCGCCGCAACCGCATCGACATTTGCAGCTTCGCTTGAATTGGCCAAGGCTGGCAAAGTAGAATTGCGCCAGAGTGAAACATTTGCCCCTCTAGAATTGCGCAGAAAGGCACAAGAGAATGAGTGAACCCGAGGTGAATGCAAACGATACCCTGTTTGAGGCGCCCCCTATGGGCGAACAAGAGCGTATGGTTGAGGCCATTTTATTTGCCTCGGCAGATCCTGTTAGTGTGAAAGAGTTGAATGATCGTATGCCACACGGCTGTGACGCGGCAGAGGCCTTAGTGCATCTGCAAAAACGCTATGAAGGGCGCGGTGTGCATGTCACGCGCGTGGGCGAGGCATGGGCCATTCGCACAGCGGGTGATTTGGGTTTCTTGATGCAAAAAGAAACGATTGAAACACGCAAATTGTCGCGCGCGGCCATCGAAACATTGGCCATCATCGCCTATCACCAACCTGTAACACGCGCCGAGATTGAGGAAATTCGCGGCGTCACCGTGTCGCGCGGCACTATTGATTTGCTGATCGAAATGGATTGGATCCGATTTGGCCGCCGCCGCATGACCCCAGGGCGTCCTGTAACCTTTGTCGTCACGCAAAACTTTCTTGATCACTTTGGCCTAGAAAGCGCACGGGATCTGCCCGGACTAAAAGAACTGCGTTCCGCTGGATTGTTAGAAAGCCGCCCACCCCCCGTCGAACCCAGCCCAGAAGATGAGGATGACGATCAAACAGAGTTGTTTGAGGATTAGCGGGGATTTGAGTTTCGTTGGTCAAGAGCGGGTCCGCCTGATAGTTGGGAATAGGGGCGGTTTCAGGGGAAATATTGTGACGATCACAAATTTTTTGCATGTAGGACCCCTTGGGCGGTATCCCC
>JAKMGV010000008.1 GCA_022424725.1 Paracoccaceae bacterium | reverse complement strand
GGAATTTCGTTTTGAAATCCCCTTTGTTTCCCGTTAGGAGTGAAGCAAGCGGTCCCATAGCTCAACTGGATAGAGCAACTGACTTCTAATCAGTAGGTTCGGGGTTCGAGTCCTCGTGGGATCGCCAATCCTATCCGTAACAATTGCTTTCAACGCACGTTATGTGCATATCGGTTTCATGACCAATTCCATTATCCCCGATGTGTGTGATCGCCCTCTGCCCGCCAAGCGAGCTCCAAAGCGTTCCATTCCTGATGGGGCGTGCGATTGTCATTTTCATGTGTTTGATACGCCTTCAAAACAGGTTTCTGAACGGACGTATACGGCACTTGATGCGACAGTAGATGAGTATATGCAACTGCGTGATGTGCTTGGGTTAGCGCGGGGCGTATTGGTGCAACCCAGTGTGTACGGATTAGATAATGAAACGACCTTAAGAAGTGCGTCTAAAATTCCAAACGTCAAAAGCGTTGTCGTGATCGATCAAACGACGCCTATTTCTGAAATCCAGCGCATGGCAGATGCAGGCGCAGTCGGATGTCGTGTGAACCTGTTATTTCCAAGCGATGCTGTGATTTCTGATCTGCGGGCATTGGCCCGGCGTATTGCGGACTTTGGTTGGCATTTGCAAATTTTGGCGGATGTTTCCAACCCTGCACACTTGATTGATCTGATTACGTCATTGCCTGTGCCAGTCATGTTTGACCATTTGGGACATTTCCCTATTTCGACGTCTCGCGATCACGCCAGCGTCGATGCATTTTTACGTCTACTTGGGGATGGTAAGATTTGGACAAAAATCTCCGCGCCGTATCGTACGACTGGTTCTGCCATGACGGATTATTACGATGTGGGAGAATTTGTGACGAAACTGACCGAGTTAAACCCAGATAACTTGGTCTGGGGAACCGACTGGCCTCACCCCAAATTCAACGGTCCAATGCCTGATGATACCGATATGTTGGATCAATTCATGGACTGGGTGCCAAATGCGCACTTGCGCCACAAAATCTTGGTTGAAAATCCTGAGCGATTTTACCAATTTTAACCTTTGGAAGGGGTTCGCAATGACGGGTCATATTGACAGTGCGCTAAGGGTTTTGGACGAACACATTTCGGCGCTAAACACGCGCGACCCCAGCGCCATCGCAGCAACGCTGCATTTCCCGCATTTCCGACTAAGTGGAACAGGCCTGAAAGAATGGCCAACACCGGAAACTTATTTTGATGATTTCAAATCGAGGGCAGGAGGAGATTGGAGCCATTCTGAGTTTAGTGACATTAAAGTCGTTGATAGCAGTCAAACCAAAGTTCATGTTGATCTAGAAGTGCTGCGATATGATACTGAAAACCAATTGATTGCGCGGTTCCGTTCGCTTTGGGTGCTGACCTATGACCAGGGTAGGTGGGCAGCCAAATTTAGATCGTCGTTTGCACCCAAATAATGGACCAATAGGAATTCCAAATGATTAGATTTGCTGTTTTCATTATCCTAATCTTTTTGGCCGTGTTGATTGTGGCCGAAAATGTGGGTCGGCCCATTCCATATGGTTATCGCATTTTGGCAGGCTTGATCGTGGCTTTTGGCATCGCTGCCGCGATGACCAGTGGATAGAAGCGTAAGCATGCTAGACGCGTTTAAGCAGCAGTTTGATGCACAAAGTTCTAAGGGTCAAAGTTTTGATCAACTGATGTCTGGTCACAACGGTGCCAGTATTGCACTGCAACAAATAGTTTTGTCGTTTGTCGATCGGTCTTATCGCTTTAACGTTGCATCCGCGTTTAGCAAACTGGACCCCGAAAACAGAAGTCGGGCAAGCTGGGTATTAACGGCACACGAATGCCATGACACGTTTGGAATGCTTAGCGTTATTGATCTATGCCGTGAATATCCGCGTCTGATTGAATTATACGATCCAGCTGACGAAATGCGCGCATTGATCCTGAAGAATTTGGGTTAGCGTTTTCTGGGAACTCTTAAAACGCCTGCTGGTTCTAGCTTACCGTGCGGGGTATCCATGGTTTTGCAATCGTAATTGAACCAGAATTCCTCGGTCTTTGTCACACGCTTACGCACACCTTGGGGCAGTTGCAGCGTTTCGATGTTTGTCTCTGTCAGCAGGTGGTTATAAAATTGAATGAGCGTTGCATGTTCAAGGTAGGCACCCAAATAGACCGAACTCCCATTTTGTACCGCAATCGCACCACCCTGCTGATCTGTCAAAATAGGCGCGGCAGTTCCCTCCAATACTTCGCGATACCGCAGAGCATGACCGCCGTTTGACAGTAGAATGGGCATATCACCGCGGGGCGTATCAATACGCGCGACCGTCACGTCCAGATTCGACAAATTGGGGGGAAGGGGATGAGAGATGTGCAGTGTTTCTGTACGAGAATGCGTGGCAGGGCCATAGATAACCAATGCATCGGAATTTTCTAAGCACGAGAGTAGATCCGCATCTATATGCATTAGACCAGGCGTTATGATACATTGATAATTCGAAAAATCCGTATGCGACGCTGGCAAAATATCGATATTGACACCTAACCTGCGTAACGCACGATAGTGATCGAAAACCAATTCAAAATAATCGCCATCTTTCACGTGGTTTAACGCTGCCCATGAAAAATCGGCATCGTAATCAAAAATTATAGCGATATCCGCGGCTTCACAGTCTGTGTTGGGGGATTGTGCCAGTTCCTCGGCAACCTGTGCCGCTTCAAAATAGGCTGTTGCTTTTGCGCTGTCGGGTCGCAAAATGCCCGCATGCATCTGCTCTTGTGCAAATGGGGCCTGCCGCCATCGGAAATAGGCAACGGTTTCTGCCCCATGGGCAAAGGCCTCCCACGTCCATAAACGGACCATTCCCGGCAGTGGATCAGGGTTAACAGGCGCCCAATTCACGGGGCCTGGTTGTTGCTCCATGATCCACCAACGCCCCTTGCCGACACTGCGATATAGATCGTGATGAAAGGCCTGAAAATCGGGATCACCTTGGCGCATATAGCGACGTTGTTTTTCCTCGCTCGCGCCTGCGCGATCTGCCAAAAAGCCGATTGGATAACTGTCCCATGTGGCGATATCCAAATCTTCACCAACCTTGAAATGATCAAAATCGGTGATCCGCCCCATGTAGTTGTGGGAAATAGGTGCGTTGGAGTATTCACGGATGATATCACATTGCAGGCGATTGAACGCCACAACCTGATCCGAAGTATAGCGACGGAATTCCAACCAATGCGCTGGGTTCGCCTCGGTCACGGTTAGGTTTGGCAGGTCAATTTCAGGATACCCAGCGTATTCCATCGACCAAAACACGTTTCCCCATGCGGCATTCAGTTTCGAAATGTCGTTCCCGTATTTGTTTGCAAGCCACCTTTGAAACCCAAGGCGTGCCGCATCTGAATAGGAAAGCGTGGTGTCGTGGCATCCGTATTCATTATCTGTTTGCCATGCCCCTAATGCAGGATGTGAACCGTACCGTTCGGCCAAACGTGTGACAATATCACGACATTGTTCGCGATATCCAAGGTGTGAAAAGCAATAATGTCGCCGCGATCCGAATTTACGCAGATTGCCCTGTACATCACGGGCAAACATATCGGGGTATTTGTCACAGACCCATTTCGGCGGCGTCGCTGTGGGTGTTCCCAACACAACCTTTAACCCATGTCGATGTAATGTATCGAATGCACGATCCAGCCATTCAAAATTGAATTGCCCCTCACTTGGTTCCAATCGGGACCAAGCGAACTCACCAATGCGCACCCATGTCAGACCCAGTTCGGCCATTTGACGTGCATCTTCTTCCCAGATGTCTTCTGGCCAATGCTCTGGATAATAGCACGTACCAAGCGCGCGTTTCGCGGATGAATTAGGCTGCGTCATAGGCCGCCACCAAGGTTGCAGCATTGGATGCAATTTCCGCAACACTCATGCCGGGTTTATATAGGTTTGATCCCACACCAAAGCCCGTGACGCCCGCCACTTGCCACGCGTGAAAACCAGGGGCACCAACACCACCAACGGCATAGGTCTTGGCCGTTTTCGGTAGCACAGCTTTTAACGCTTTGAATCCATCAAGGCCAAGTTTGAATGCTGGGAAAAATTTCAATCCATCCGCCCCATGTTTCAGCGCGCTGAAACATTCTGTTGCGGTGAAAACTCCGGGATAGGACAGCATACCCGCATTCTTGGTTGTCATAATCACATCTGGATCAGCATTTGGGCTGATCACCATTTGGCATCCGATGTTGGCAAGTGTTTTGACCTCATCCTGATGAAGTACGGTTCCTGCGCCAATCGTTGCATCCGACCCAAAGGTGTTGACCATTTTTTCGATCGACTGAAGCGGGTCAGGAGAATTTAAGGGCACTTCAATCTTGGTAATTCCTGCATCAATTAATGCCTGAGTGATATCATGCACCTCAGTTGGTTGAATGCCACGTAGGATTGCAATCAATTCGCGTTGCATGGTTATCCTTTTCCAGTTCGTATCGCGATCAGACCGCGAAGCGTTGGTGCCGCACTAAGGTTCAAATCAACCGACTTTCTAACCGCCTCAAGCGCGGATTTGTAAAGCGAACAGAGTGCCTCTTCGCCAATAAGCGTGATTGGTATGCGGTTCCACTGACGCTCCATTGCGGCGACTTCCTGACCGATCAGGATGCCAGATAAGCGTGCACGCAAAACTGTGGCATCAGTGTCGTGAACAAGATGTTGCGCGCGCAATCGAAACAATTGAGAGGCTGCATCAGCAGGGTTTTTAAATGCGGACTTTGCCGCATCAACAAAATCGGAATGCGAAAAACCTTCGCCCGATACCGAATGTTTCAGAACCGAACTTCGGGATAGAAGATCATAGACTTCACCCGTCATAAACGTTTGGAATTCAATTACCTGACCATTTTGAACATGTACCCATTTTGAATGGGTCCCAGGCAAGCAAATCAGGCCATTGTAATCGGGCGTGTGTTTCAGAAAACCTGCGATTTGTGTTTCTTCACCACGCATGACGTCCGCAGGCTCAGGTTGTTTTATACCCGGCAGAATACGTACCATTATTCGCGGATCTTTGGTGTGAACTGTAACTGCTTGGTTTAGTGCGGGCGTGTCGCAGGGTGCGGTCAAATACCCCGCATCTTGCCAACCCTGCCGCGCAC
Organism: Paracoccaceae bacterium; assembly: GCA_022424725.1. Taxonomy (GTDB): domain Bacteria; phylum Pseudomonadota; class Alphaproteobacteria; order Rhodobacterales; family Rhodobacteraceae; genus HIMB11. Next base: position 16,701 of record JAKMGV010000008.1, on the reverse strand, counting down.
CTGCCATGCCGCACACCAAAACTTCTGTGATAACGTCATCTGACAAGTGATGAGCTATATGCGATATCAAAACGCCTTCATATTCAGACGCTGTTAGGGTGCCCATGCCCATTTGAACTTTGGTTTCATCCAAGACATTGCCCGCCTGATCACAACGCCAGATGCGCAGGTTTGTTGTTCCCCAATCCACTGCAATCCAATTTGGGTTCATGACTGTTTCGGTCATGCTGCGACTCCTTCTAGAACCCACATCCTATCGGGAAAGTGATTGGGAAGATCAACACCGTGTGACATCAAAAATCCCCCACTTAATCTAAGCGTGCCAGTATCAAGAGCATTCGTGCCACGTGATGCGGCAGTTTTTTCATCGCGATTGACCAGCGATACCTCATACATCGCGGCAGGGTTCAGGCCCGTCAGCTTAACGGGAGTGGGGCAGGACCACGCAGAGGTTTCAGCGCTGCCGATGAATGCTACAAATCTATCTTGTTGGGCCGCGACTTGAATTTCGGCAATGATTGCGGGGTCAGCAGGCGCTAATCGTTTGATATCTGCTTTATGCCGCCAGTCGCGGTTGTCTTTCCACCATTGCGTTACTTGCTTTAGTTTCGCGCGCTCCGCATCTGTCAATTCGCGTGGGTCCATTTCAAACCCCATATGGCGCTGCGCGGCCACCCATGCACGAAACCCGATGTCGTGAATGCGTCCTGACGTATGGCATTCGCGGGGGCCCACGTGGCTTCCTATCACGGCCAAGGGTAGGAAATGACTCGCCTCATGTTGCATGCGCAAACGTTCGGCGGCGTCATTGCTATCGGATAACCACACGCGCTGGGTGTAATTCATAATCCCAAAATCAATGCGCCCGCCACCGGATGAGCAGCTTTCAATTTCTACATCTGGGTGCGCGTCGCACAAGCGCGCAAGCAGGGCATAAGTTCCGTGGGTTTGCGCCGCATCTACATGGGGTAGCACACGGTTGTGATCCCATTTGATGTAACTTACATTGTGATTGGACAGCACATTGGAAATTTTACCAAACAGATAATCGCGGACACCAGGATTAGCCACATCCAAAACCAACTGGCCACGCCCAAGCAATTGATCCAACGGTCCCAGAACCCATTCGGGATGTCGGCGGTAGAGGTCGGAATTTGGATTAATCATCTCAGGTTCAAACCAAATCCCAAAGCTCATCCCGTGTTCATTCACTTTGGCAATCAAGGGCGTCAGGCCATTTGGGTATTTTCGCGGATCAATGTCCCAATCCCCCAACGATTGTGTGTCGTCATCGCGGGTACCAAACCAACCGTCGTCCAAAACGAACCTTTCGGCCCCAATGTCAGCTGCATGTTCGACGATTTCAGAGAGTGTTTCAGGCGCGTGATCGAAATAGATCGCCTCCCAACAATTATAGTGAACGGGGCGGGGCAGTGACCCGTCGGTCCATGTCACGGTTTTGTCGCGCAAATGGCGTTGATAATTAACGGATAACCCATTCAAACCGTTTTCTGAAAAACTAACGAATAGGGGTGCGGTTTCGACATGTCGTGTGGGTTTGGGGTGCGCATCAAATGCATGCCCAAATTGAACTTGGCGGCGACCATCGGGCAATTCCTCGGCAATCATGCTGTGTCCACCTGACCATCCATAATGCCACGCATAGGCAGATCCATGAATGTCATTACATCCAGCCTCTGGCACGATCAGCGCGGGGAAATGTTCATGTCCCGTGCGTCCTGTTTGATTATTGCGCAGGCGCACGCCAACGGACCAATCCGTTTCTTGTTTGTGAAATTCGCGGCACCAGTGGCCCGAAAAATCAATCATGGTTTTGGCACTTTGTGGGGCGGGCAAAACGGGAGCCGCGAACCAATCCACCAAGATTTCGTTTTCGGCAATCAAAGAGGCCGAGATTTCGATGACGTCAGTTTCGGCATGCACCAAAAAGCGGGACTGATATGACAATCCATGCGCCTTGTCCTTGTAGTCCAAGATCAACGCATCGGGCGATTGTTCGGCATTCGTGAAAACAAATCGTGGCTCAATCCGTTCCCCCGTTGCAGCGCGAATGCGCATTCCAGGATGCCCCGCAAAGGTTTTGGAAATTTCAGGACAGATGGAGAGTGATGGAACGCCATCCAATACACCACCCGAATAATCCACTCGCGTGGCCGCCCAAATGGTTTCGGCGTTTTCTGCATCGGGCAGACGTGTGCCCCAATAAAACACCTCTGCCAAATCATTTCTGCCACCCAGCAAGAGTGTTTGAGACCCGCAATCAAGCCGCCAAAACTGCATCACTTGACCGCCCCCAATGTAAGCCCAGCGATGAAATGCTTTTGCATCAAAAAGAACATAAAGACGGGCGGGATTGCGGCGACAATGCTGCCAGCACTCATCATGTGATAGGCGGCGCGATACTGACTGTTAAAGGCCGTGATGCCCGCGGTGACGGGTTGCGCATCGGGTCCTTGGGTCAGGACGATCGCCCAGAAATAATCGTTCCAAATAAAGGTGAAAATCAGCACGGATAGCGCCGCAATCGCGGGCTTCATCAAGGGCAGCACAACATAGACAAAGATTTTCCACTCTGCGACGCCCTCGACCCGCGCGGCCTCGATCAAGGAAAAAGGAAGCGCGCGGATAAAGTTGCGCATAAACAATGTGCAAAAACCTGTCTGGAACGCGATGTGAAACAGTATCAATCCCAACTTTGTATCGTATAGATTCAGGTTCACGGTGAGGTCGCGTACAGGCACCATCAGAATTTGAAACGGTACGAAATTTCCAGCGATGAACATGAAAAAGATCAAAAGGTTTCCGCGAAATTTATAAACGCCAAGAGCGAAACCCGTCATGGACGATAGCGCCACTGCGCCGATTACAGTTGGAACAGTGATAAAGACCGAATTCAACAGGTATTGCGGCATGTCGGATGCAAAGAATACGCGCCCATAGTTGTTGAAGAACTCAAAGGATGACGGCAGCCCCCAAAAATTGCCTTTTACAAAATCACCATCGGGTTTGACGGAAAAGATCATTACCGCGATCAATGGCAGCAGCCATAGAACAAGAGCGATTGGCAAAAACACCTGATAGCTGAACTGGCTTGCGCGTGAGCGTTGTTGGATAGGGGTTGGAAACATTACCGGCCCTCCTTTTCATCGCGCCACATTTGATAAAGGAAATAAGCGATAAAGCCCAACATGATAAAGAATAAGACTACCGCAATCGCCGCGCCATATCCCATGCGGAAGCCAAATTCAGATAGACTTTCTTCGAACATGAAAAACGATAGCACGCGGGTCGAACCAAATGGTCCACCATTGGTCATCACTGCGATAAAATCAAACGACCGCAGCGCTCCGATAATTGTGACAACAAAGGCGATAAACGTTGCGGGCCGCAGTTGGGGTAAAATTACATACCAGAGCATTCTAAATCCTTTGGCACCATCCAACCGACCAGCCTCAACCTGTTCTGGATCAACAGAATTTAACCCGGTCAAATAGAGGATCATACAATACGCCGTTTGTGGCCATAATCCCGCGGCGATGATCCCATAGGTGGCCGTGTTCGGGTTTCCCAAAACGCCGCCGCGAATATCGACGCCAAACCAACCCATGATCACATCAAACAGGCCATCATTTGGTAAATAGAACCAGCTGAAAACAAGGCCGACGACGACTTGGGAAATCACAAACGGAAAGAAGAAAAGCGATTTATAGAGGCGGATGCCCGTCACAGTTTGGTTTAAAAATAATGCAATGAACAACCCCATTGGAATGGCAAGAAGGTATAACAATAGCCATTTGATGTTGTTCCAGAATGACGTTTCAAACTTGCGATCCATTTTCTGATCGCCCAAGCCCAATAGCCGTTCGTAGTTATCCATCCCAACAAATGTTTTTTCGCCCAACCCATCCCACATGTGAAACGAAATCCAAAACGATTGTCCAATTGGAACAATCACGTAGGTTGCAAAAAACAAAACCGCAGGCAAAAGGAACAGCCAAGGCGTAATTGCGATATCGTTTTTGCGATACCAGCTTTTGAATTTTGAAGGTTGAGTAAGGGCGGAGGACATCGAAAGGGCACCTTTGTGAATTACCGCATACGAAAAACGGGGTTGTTTTGCGAATATGGTAAAATATGGGGCCGCGGTTCTGGCGGCCCCAAAGATATGTTGGATTATTTGTAGATACGCTGACGCGCGTCTTCCAAACGCTCTAGAATGTCATCTAGGTTGTCAGGGAATACCATGAACTCCTGAAGACCTTCCATGCCGACAGATGCCATCTCAGCTGGGAAATCACGGTCAAAGAACTGCATGATACCGCCACCTGCGTTGTTTGATAGCATGTCAAAGCCCTGCTGGATGAATTTGTCATCAGATACAGATGCGTTCGCGTTGACAGGTAGCTGACCCAATGCATCGCCTGCGTTGATCGCTGACTGTACCTCAGGCGAAGTGACATATAGCAAGAACGCTTTGGCCGCTTCTACGTTTTGTGCACCTGATGCGATGTGGAACGTATCTGTTGGCGCATCTTCTGCGTAATCAACATCTGGGTTGATGACTGGGAACTGATAGAAGTCCAATTGGTCATCTGTTAGTCCGCCATCGCGGAATGCCGCAACCGAGAAGTTACCCATTAGGTATGCTGCCGCTTTACCATCAATCATGAACGGCATCGCTTCTTGCCAGCTGTATGACTGGTGATCATCCACAAAGCCGCCCATGTCGATCAACTGACGCCAGTTTGCAAATGTCGCGCGTACACGGTCATCAGTCCATGCAACTTCGCCGTTGGCCAATTGAATGTGGAAGTCATAGCCATTTGTGCGTGAGTTGATGTAGTCAAACCAACCGCCCGCAGTCCAAAGATACTTTGAACCGATTGTGTAACATTTACGGCCTGAATCGATGATTGCCTGGCAGTTTGAAAGCTCTTCGGCCCATGTTTTTGGCTCGCTTAGGCCCAGCTCTTCAAAGATGTCTTTGCGATAGTAAACACCCCATTGATAGTATGTGTAGGGCACGCCCCACTGCTTACCATCCAATGTCATCGCGCCTTTGGTTGATGCAAGTGCGGCCATCTCTGGTTCATTCCACAGATCAGAAATATCCATGAATAGGCCTGCATCAACGTATGGTGTCATACGTGTCGCCGCATACCAGTTTACAACATCTGGTGCGTTTGCAGATAGCGCGTTACGGATTTGTGTTTTCCACGCTTCGCGATCAACCACAGTCAGTTCAACGCTTAGGTTTGGGTGCATTGCATCAAAATCTGATGCCATTTTTTCCATTACTGCACGAGGTGCAGGGTTGGACATGTCGGATGTGATGCGCAGCGTGCCAGATAGTTCGGCAAATGCTGGAACCGCAACAGCAGTGGATAGCGCCAACGCAGTCGTCAGCTTGGTTAGTTTCTGGAACATAATTCTCTCCCTGTTGTCCCGATCTTGTTTCAAATAGTGAAACTTGATCTCAACTATTGAAAATACTGACAAGCATGTCTAGGCTTGTCAACAGTTTCATCAACCGCGTTGGGAGATCGCGTTGAACATCGTTCGGGAAAATGACGGTACCGTTGGTAAGGCGCTTTCTGCGCTTGAACTGGTCGCTGCGTTTGAACGACCAGTGCGCTTTAGCGAGGTTTTGGAACACTCCCCATACCCCAAGGCGACACTGTACCGGTTCCTGCAAACGCTGACAAATCAAGGGCTTTTGCAATATGACCCTGATCAAGGTGTCTATTCCATGGGGATGCGTTTGGTGCGCCTTGCCCATGCCGCATGGCGTCAAAGTTCGCTGGCCCCCATATCGCGTGATGTCTTGGACACTCTATACGCGCAGGTTGGTCAAACGATCCACTTGGCGCAAATGGATGCGGGTCAGGTTCTCTATGTTGAAAAGCGCACTGCGATTCGTCCTGTTGAGATGTTTTCGCAAGCAGGCAAGGTTGGACCTGCCTATTGTACAGGTGTGGGTAAGGCGATGTTGGCCTGTTTGGATGATGTGACCCTTGAGGCCGCGTTGCAAAAGCAAGCTTTTTATCAGCACACGCAATTCACGCATGCGGATGCAGAAACTCTGAAAACGGAACTGTCGCAAATTCAGGCAGAGGGATTTTCTTATGATCGCGAAGAACATGAAACGGGTATCATCTGTATTGCCAAAGCGATCCTTTTGAAGGGTCGCCCGATTGGTGCGCTGTCGATCACAACGACGACGGCGCGGCACAGTTTTGATGATTTGAATGAATGGAAACAGCCCCTAACGAAGGCGGTCGAACAGATCGCGCAGGCGGCAAAAAATTGGCAATTCCCAACGCTGTAAGAGGATAAGATGAGCGGTGTAACACTAAAACAAGTGATCAAGAAGTTCGGCGAAACACAGGTCATTCACGGCGTTGATCTTGATATAAAAGATGGGGAGCTGTGTGTTTTCGTTGGCCCCTCTGGATGCGGCAAATCTACCCTGTTGCGCATGATCGCAGGGTTAGAGCAAACCAGTGCAGGCACAATCACAATCGGGGATCGTGATGTCACCACAGCGGATCCTGCGGATCGTGGGGTTGCGATGGTGTTCCAAAGCTACGCGCTTTATCCACACATGACGGTTGCTGAAAACATGGGGTTCGGCCTAAAGATGAATGGCGTGCCCAAAAATGTCGTGCGGGAAAAGGTGTTGGAAGCCGCCAAAATCCTGAAGCTAGAGGATTATTTGGACCGACGTCCCAAGGCGTTGTCGGGCGGACAGCGGCAACGCGTTGCCATTGGACGTGCCATTGTCCGTGGACCCGAGGTGTTTTTGTTTGATGAACCGCTGTCAAATTTGGATGCGGCACTGCGTGTTCAAACACGGATTGAAATCGCGCGCTTGCACGAACGGTTGGGCACGACAATGATCTACGTCACCCACGATCAGGTCGAGGCGATGACACTGGCTGACAAAATTGTTGTCCTACGCGGCGGAAACATTGAACAAATTGGGGCGCCCATCGATCTTTATGAAAATCCACGAAATATGTTTGTCGCGGAATTCATTGGCAGCCCCAGCATGAACTTTTTCAACGCCTCTGATCTAAGCGAGGCGGGACAAAGCTTGTTGAAACCTGGCGCAGATGTATTTGGTGTGCGTCCAGAACATTTCAGCGTTGTGGATAAGGCGGATGCAATCCTATCTGCACGTCCCGATTTTGTTGAAAACTTGGGGGAATATGCGCTGATTTATTGCAAAACCGACGCAGGCAGCGAATTCATTGTCAAATCGACCGAACTGCAAAAATTTGCCAAAGGTGAATTGGTGCATCTTGGGGCGGATGCGGAGAAAACGTATTGTTTTGACGGAACGACGCAATTGCGCGTCTGATCATGTCTACTGCGTAAAGCGTTTAGGTAAAATGGCGGCAATGATCGGCGCGCCTGTGATGACGAAAATCAACCGCAGCAAATGGTGCGCCACGACAAATGTCATATCAGCGCCCACGATAATGGCCAGTACAACCATTTCCGCCTGACCACCGGGGGTTAGGGCCAATATCGCCTCAATTGGTGGGGCAAGCCCAAAGATCAGGACGCCTTCGACCACGATGAAGGTTAGGCAGATCAGGATTGCACAAAATCCGATTGCGGCCACGACATCACGACGCAATTCGCGCACCGTGATACCCACGTATTTTACACCTATACTTAGCGCGATGAAATATTGCGCGGCCCAGATCGCCTCGGCAGGGGGGCGTGTGGTTAAATACCCCAATAGGGATGCGATAGAGGCCACAATCATGGGGCCCAATATGGATGCGCCAAACATCCCAATCGCTTTTGCGCCGCGCCATCCCACGACGGCGCACAGGATCAGTAGAATTATTTGGGTGGGATCAAATGAATTGACGGATGGTCCAGGTGGGGCCAACAAATTCGCCTGCCAAACCGTCGTCAACAGGATCGGTAAGATCACAACGATGATCAATACCCGTGTTGCGTGGATCAATGAAATGGATCGCACATTTGCGCCCGCTTCTTCGCCGAATACGATCATGTCCTGTAAACCGCCGGGCATGGATGCATAATATGCCGTTGGAAAATCATAGTTCAGCAAGCGCCTGAAATAAATCACGCCCGACAGACCGATCATAAGCGTCATGATGGGTACAATAATCAGGGTTGATGCAAGGCTGGGCAAACTCATGAAAAATGCGGGCGTAACCGTCGCGCCAACGGCGACCCCTAATATCGTGCGCATCCCATCGCTGAGGGGTTTGTATCCTTCCAATTGCGCACCCAACAAGGCCGTCACCAAACATCCAAACAATGGCCCGAACAGCCATGGCAATGGCAGGCCAAGGTATAGAAATGAAATGGCACCTGTTAAGGCGACAATGTGGGTGAATATAAATCTACGAATGCTCACGATATGCCTTTAGTCTATGCGCTAGCGATGTTTCCATGTGGTTCTTCATCGCATCCGCAGCAGTGCTGCCATCGCGCTTTCGCAAAGCAGTAATAATATCCGCATGTTGCGAGTATACGTGATCAATGCGCTGCTTGGTGTCCAATGTTGTTTTCCCAAGCAGCATCAACGCATTTGACAGGTCATTATAGCAATGGGTCAGAAATTGATTGCGCGCGGCCTCAACAATGCAAAGATGAAATTGACGATTGATTTGGGCGACAGTATTGGGGTCATCACTTGCACCCAACATGTCAGAATTGAGGGCATCAAGCGTGGCAAGTTCTGCCGATGATGCGTGTTGCGCGGCCATTTCTGCGGCGGTTGCCTCTAACACGATCCGCATTTCATAAAGTTCGACAATTTCAGGCTGTCCCAATTGGCGAACAACTGCACCGACGCGCGGCAGATGTTGAATAATACCTTCGGATTCCAGTTTTCGGATCGCTTCGCGAATGGGTGTTCGACTGACGCCAAATCGTTTTCCCAATTCAATTTCTAAGAGGCGTTCTCCGGGCCCAATGTCACCAATTTCAATCGCATGAAACAGCTTTTCATATGCGGTATCTGGGGCCTTCACATCAAATCCTTGAACAATATTAGGAATTATGTATACACGTGGATACAATTTTGGCAAGCCCATGCAACAGGATCGGGTCAGGTGTGATGGCGAATTCAGAGTACGACATAGTGGTGATCGGCGGTGGCAACGCCGCGTTGTGTGCGGCGATCACGGCGCGGCATACGGGCGCTAAGGTTCTGGTTCTTGAGGCCGCGCCAAAACCCTATCGCGGGGGCAATTCGCGCCATACGCGAAATTTTCGATGCATGCATGATGGCCCACTCGGCGTTTTGTCAGATATCTATGCTGTCGACGAATATTACGAAGATTTGTTGAAGGTGACCAAGGGTCAGACCGATGAGGCATTGGCCAAGATGACCATCGAAACTTCTGCAGAATGTTATCCATGGATGGAGGAGCAGGGCATTCGGTTTCAACCTTCCTTATCGGGCACCCTATCCCTTGGGCGCACGAATGCGTTTTTCCTTGGTGGGGGGAAGGCATTGGTGAATGCGCTTTACCGTACCGCTGAAAACCTAGGCGTCGACATTCGATATGAGGCGCATGTTGATCATCTGGAACGCGATGGAAACCAAATCGCACAGGTCGTTGCAACGATCGCAGGTGTGGAACAGGTGTTCAAACCCCGCGCCGTTGTTGCTGCATCAGGTGGGTTTCAGGCCGATATTGATTGGTTGGCACGTGCATGGGGTCCAGCGGCCAAGAATTTTCTGATCCGCGGAACGCCCTATAACCGCGGTGTGGTCCTTAAGGATTTGTTGGATCAAGATATTGAAAGCGTTGGTGATCCGACCCAGTGCCACGCGGTCGCAATTGATGGGCGCGCCCCAAAGTATGACGGCGGTATCGTCACGCGTCTGGACTGTGTGCCCTTTTCAGTTGTCGTGAATAAAGATGCTGAACGGTTTTACGACGAAGGCGAAGATGTCTGGCCCAAACGGTACGCCATTTGGGGACGCTTGGTTGCCGCCGAAAAAGACCAAGTCGCCTATGCAATCATCGACTCGCGCTCTATCGATTTGTTTATGCCGTCGGTGTTTCCCCCCATGCAGGCAGAAACCATCGAAGGATTGGGACAGCAACTGGGGCTGAACACAAATGCGTTGCGTGCCACAATTGATGGGTTCAATGCGGGGTGCCAAGAGGGTGAGTTTAAACCCACCGAACTGGATGGGTTGGCAACATCGGGTGTGACGCCTGCAAAAACAAACTGGGCGCGTCCAATCGCCGAGCCCCCGTTTTATGCATATGAATTGCGTCCGGGTGTGACCTTCACCTATCTGGGGCTAAAGGTTGATGAAACCGCGCAGGTGCAATCAGCGGATGGGGCGATCGAAAATCTGTGGGCTGCGGGTGAAATCATGGCGGGATCAATCCTTGGGCAGGGGTATCTTGCGGGATTTGGAATGACGATTGGAACCGTTTTTGGTCGGTTGGCAGGAAAAGGAGCGGCAGAGTATGTACGATAACCCAATCCATGAGGCCCGTCGCCAAGTCGAAATTTGCAATGCCTGTCGATATTGCGAAGGGTACTGTTCGGTCTTTCCAACAATCACATCAGCGCGCGCTTTCAGCGATGGGGACATCACGCATTTGGCCAATCTGTGTCATAACTGTCGGGGATGTTATTATGCCTGCCAATACACTGAACCCCATGAATTTGACCTGAACCTGCCCAAGGCACTGGCCGAGGTGCGGCATGACAGCTGGAAACAACATGCTTGGCCGGCAGGCTTCGGCGCATTTTTTGATCGCGCTGGCGTGCTGATAGCGGGTCTATCGGTGTTGGTGGCGACGGTGTTGTTCTACGCCATCGCCAACTTTGAATTGGGGGGTGGCGATGGGTTTTATGCCTATATCACACACTCTGTTCTTGTTGCGATCTTTGCGCCTGTGTTCTTGCTTCCTCTCTGCGCGTTGGGAATTTCATTGCGATCTTATTGGCGTGCAACAGGGGGCGGCGCCGTTCGCCTATCGGATCTGCGTGCGGCATTTTCATCTGCCACGCAGATGAAAAATCTAAAAGGCGGGCATGGTGACGGCTGTAATTTTGAGGCAGAAGATGCCTTTACACCTTGGCGCCGATGGTTCCATCACTTCACATTATACGGGTTCTTACTGTGTTTTGCGTCCACATCATCGGGCACGGTGCTGCACTATGTCTTTGATCTTCAGGCCCCGTATGGTCCTTTTAGCCTGCCCAAATTGTTGGGCGTACCAGGTGGCATTGCGCTTTGCATCGGGACATTGGGTTTGGGCTATCTCAAAACCAAGGCCGACCCAAATCTTGGCGCACCGCGGGTTTGGGGGGGTGAAATGGCCTTTTTGGTTCTGCTGTTTGGGGTCAGTGCGACAGGCCTCGCACTTTATGGTGCGACAGGGTCGGTGATGGTGTCTGCGTTGTTGCCGCTTCATTTAGGCCTAGTTTTTGTGTTTTTTATCTTGACGCCCTATTCAAAAATGGCGCATGGGTTTTATCGCATGGCCGCGCTGATACGGGATGCGCAGCGCAGTTAACAGTGGGTTATAGACCCACCGCCTGTGCTTTTTGTTGCTTGGCTGTGTGTTGAAAAATACCTGTTTCTTCCACAACCATCGCATCGTTTTTTTGATGACGCTCTTTGAACGATTTCAAAACGGCCCCGCTGATGATTGGGCGTGCGGGCTGTGCACAAGGCCCACCGTCAAACGCGGCGGCCAATGCGGGAACAGCAGTGCGAATTTCGTCCTTTTGAATGTCACTCAACATTCGCGTTGTCTGCGGTCCTACCAGCATTGTTTCGCTGGCCGTACCATTGGCTTCGATGATTTGGTGCGCGTCACATAGGATGTGATAATATTCGATCCCCTCATCTGGGCACACTTCGTCAACGCCGTCTAACCAAGTTAGTTTTTTCGCCGCAATCAGGGCACCGTCTTCTCCGAACATGCGTTGTGCGATGCGAGAATTCACTAAAATGCGATGCTGTGGCGATACGGTCATATCCAACCCTTAAGGATGTTAATATAATACTAAAGCTTAAATTAAATTCTTGTAAACTGTTAAAACGAAACCCGCACAAGTGTGAAATATAAATTAGCTACGGGCAGCTTTTGCCGCCCGTAGCTGAAATCTTACCTTGATGATTTAGCGTGTAAACTTTTTATGTTTAATCCGCTTGGGCTCCAATGCATCTGGACCTAGGCGGCGTTTCTTATCCTCTTCATAGGCGGAAAAGTCGCCTTCGAACCATTCAACATGCGCCTCGCCCTCGAAGGCAAGGATGTGGGTACAGATACGGTCAAGGAAAAAACGGTCGTGTGAAATGACCACGGCGCAGCCTGCGAAATCCATCAAGGCGTCTTCGAGCGCGCGCAATGTTTCCACGTCCAAATCGTTGGTCGGTTCGTCCAACAACAAAACGTTGCCGCCCGATTTCAGCAGGCGTGCCATATGCACACGGTTGCGTTCACCGCCCGACAATAGGTTCACGGTTTTCTGTTGATCCCCGCCCTTAAAGTTAAAGGCGGAGCAATAGGCGCGGCTGTTCATTTGGGCATCACCCAGTTGAATAATTTCCGCACCACCTGAAATCGCCTCCCAAACGGTGTCTTTGTCCAATAGGTCATCACGCGACTGATCCACATAGGACAGCGAAACTGTATCGCCATAGGTGACGGCACCCGAATCAGGGTTTTCCTGACCTGTTAGCATTTTGAACAGGGTGGATTTACCCGCGCCGTTTGGCCCGATCACACCCACAATGCCACCTGGCGGCAGGCTGAACGACAGATTTTCGATCAATAATTTATCGCCCATCGCCTTTTGAAGACCTTCAACCTCGATCACCTTGCTGCCAAGGCGGGGACCATTTGGAATAACGATTTGGGCGCGTGTGATTTTTTCACGCTCTGACTGGCTGGCCAATTCATCATAGGCGTTGATCCGCGCTTTTTGTTTGGCCTGACGCGCCTTGGCGCCCTGACGGATCCAGTCCAATTCGCGTTCCAATGTTTTCTGGCGGCTTTTGTCTTCGCGCGCTTCTTGTTCCAAACGCTTGGCCTTTTGTTCCAGCCAGCTGGAATAATTGCCCTCATACGGGATGCCGCGACCGCGGTCCAATTCCAAAATCCAACCTGTGATATCGTCAAGGAAATAACGGTCGTGGGTTACGATTAGGATTGTACCCTTGTAATCAACTAGGTGCTGTTGCAGCCATGCAATGGTTTCCGCGTCCAAGTGGTTGGTTGGTTCGTCAAGCAGCAACATATCAGGCGCCTCAAGCAGCAATTTGCACAACGCAACGCGGCGGCGTTCACCCCCTGATAGGTTTGCAGGCATCGCATCATCGGGTGGGCAGCGCAGTGCCTCCATCGATACGTCAATCTGGCTGTCCAAATCCCAGAGGTTTTCTGCGTCGATCTGATCCTGCAGTTGGGCCATTTCATCCGCCGTTTCATCGGAATAGTTCATCGCCAATTCGTTATAACGATCCAGGATTGCCTTTTTCTCGGCAACGCCCAGCATGACGTTTTCGCGCACGGTCATGTTTTCTTCTAGGTGTGGTTCCTGTGGCAGATAGCCAACTTTGGCACCCTCGGCGGACCATGCCTCGCCTGTGTAATCCTTATCCAGACCCGCCATGATTTTCATCAGGGTCGATTTACCCGCGCCGTTTACACCGACGACACCGATTTTCACACCGGGCAGGAAGGACAAGTGAATGTTTTCAAAACATTTTTTGCCACCCGGATAGGTTTTTGACACACCTTGCATGTGATAGACGTATTGATAGGCTGCCATCGGACGCTCCTGATTTGACTGCGTTTTGGTTTAAATAGCGTTATCTTTGGGGGCAGGCAATCATCATTGGGGTTGTTTGCGGGGATTGGGATGAGATATGTCGCTGAGAGCGATGGATAAGCGTAGGGTACAGGCGTGAGCGGTTTGATGCGTGATCAGGTGATTGGGTTGTTTGGGGGGTCCTTTGATCCCGCACATGCAGGCCATGTTGCGCTGACCACACATGCCTTGCGCAGATTTGGGTTGGATCAGGTGTGGTGGTTGGTGACCCCCGGCAACCCGTTGAAATCGCACGGTCCCGCACCCATGGCCGAACGCATGGCGCAGGCGCGTGCCATGATGCAGCATCCGCGGGTGCGCGTGAGCGATATTGAGGCGCAGTTGGGCACCACCTATACGGCACAAACCATCGCCGCCCTTCAGGATCGGTTTGTGCACACACGGTTTGTGTGGCTAATGGGGGCGGATAATTTGGCGCAATTTGATCAGTGGAAAGATTGGCGTCAGATTATGGAAACAACCCCGATTGGGATCATTGCGCGTCCTGATGCGCGGCTGTCACCCCTATCGTCCCGCGCGGCGCGGATGTATCGGGGTGCGCGTGTGCCTGCCAAACAATCGCGTGTGTTGGGGCATCTGTCAGGCCCAGCGTGGTGTTATGTGAATATGCCGCTTATGCCTATTTCTTCCACCGCGCTTCGATCAGGGGCTTGATCTTTCATCCTCTTTTTCGCAGGCTTTGCATGAATTTATGTGGGTGGGTTTCTTTGGTGCGGTTCATTTCGTGGACAGTTGGGGTTTTCTTGGTCTTAGGCAGTGTGCTGCAAGCGGCCGATACATCTCCGCGCCCTGTTTTGCGCCCGGGGTCTGTTCCCCCACCTGGATACGAAGAGCTGATCAAAAACCTCTCTCTGACAGGTGAGGCGGGCTTTGCAGCCATTGAGATCGAAACGGGTCAGGTGCTGGAACAGCATAACGGAAACAAGGGGTTCGCACCCGCCAGTGTGACCAAGACGATTACCGCGCTTTATGCATTGGACACCTTGGGCCCAGACTTTCGGTTTGAAACAACATTGCGGGCCACTGGGACCATTCAGAACGGCGTTTTGAAGGGGGATTTGATCCTTGTGGGGGGCGGTGATCCGCATTTGGATACGGATGATTTGGCAAATCTGGCTGCGCAGCTGAGTGAAACTGGAATCACTCAAATCACGGGTCAGTTCCTGTTTGACGAAACGGCATTGCCCACATTCAATCACATCGTCGCGGCGCAACCTGTGCATGTGGGATATAACCCCGCGATTTCAGGTTTGAACCTGAATTTCAACCGTTTCTATTTCGAATGGAAAAAACGGGGCGCAAATTACGCCATAATGCTGGATGCACGGGGGCGTCACATCAACCCCAAATCCACACGCGCAACCCTAACCATTCTGGATCAACAGGACCAAGTTTTCAGCTATTCCCGCAGTGGTAACCGAGAAGAATGGAGCGTGCTGCGCGACGCATTGGGGAAAGAGGGGGGCAGGTGGCTGCCCACCCGCGCGCCCGCGCTTTATACGGCCGAGGTGTTTCGTGAATTGGCGCGGATGAAGGGGATTGATCTGCCTGCACCCGTTCGGGCCCGCACCCCCACCGCGGGTCGTGTGATTGGGGTGCATCAAAGCGATCCATTGTCCGTCATCGTAAAATCCATGCTGCGATTTTCAACCAACCTATCGGCCGAGGTTTTGGGCCTTATGGCCTCGGGTGAACGTGGATCATTGTCGGCCTCGGCTGCAAAAATGAAAACGTGGGCACGGACGCGATTGGGTTTGGCGAATGCCACGTTTAAAGATCACTCTGGTCTAAGTGATCGCACACGTGTTTCACCCGTGTCCTTTGCACGCGCCATGGCGCAGGCAGAGCAAACATTTCCAGAATTTGTAACCCTGCTGAAACCCATCAAATCACGACAATTCAATGGAAACTTGGACAAAACAGCACGTGCGCAGATCGCCGCAAAAACAGGGACATTGAATTTCGTCAGTGCGTTGGGCGGGTATCAGATAAGCGAGGGGCGCAAAATTGCCTTTGCCATATTTGTTCAGGATTTTGGAAAACGGGCCAAAGTAGACCACGCCAAAAATGATCGCCCGCGCGGCGCGTCCGATTGGGCCAAACGCGCCCGCCGATTACATCATGGCCTGCTGTATCGCTGGGCGCGGATGGAGTATTAAATCGTCATGTGCCGCGCACGCGCACCGCGTTCAATTGCAGCTGCATGCAGTCGATCAATGTTCAGTTCGTACCGCATTTCCTCAAGCAGGCGCAGTTCTGTTTCGAAGATCATGCCGTCAGCCGCCGCAACATCACAACACAGCGCGTAGGCCGTTTCATGCAGGCGTTCGGATAGGATATCGCGCACCAATCCGAACAAGGCGTCCAGCCCATCTTCATTTTCGAACAGGTCAAAAACAATTTGGGACACCAAGTTCAAACGCCCGATGTCGTAGGTGCCAAAAATAGGCAGGTTGTTGACCGCAGATTGGATTTTGACCAATTCAGCTGTGCGCACATTCCCATCCGCGATTGTGATGCTGACCATCAATGCAATAAGACAGTCCTGTTCGGTTAGGATTTTGGGTTCGTGTGAATTCGTCATAATATTATTCCTTAGTCGTCGGTTCCAAGATATGGGGCGTATGTCATCCATGCAAGTGGCGCATTCGCCGCGCTTGCGAGTGTTTCGAAAACACATTATGAGGCGAACACTTGGTGGATCTGCTGAGTCCCACGATATTGGAGAAAAAAGATGTCAAATATGCGCGACGCCGCACTTAGCTCAAAAGCATGGCCCTTTGAAGAAGCGCGCCGTGTATTTAAACGCTA
>JAKMGV010000221.1 GCA_022424725.1 Paracoccaceae bacterium | reverse complement strand
CGATCCACAACGGCGCCCGTAATATCGGCCAGAAATTGCATTGTCCAATTGGACGCAGACATGCCCCCATCAACACGCACGACCTGATCCCCACTGCTGCCCCAATCGGATTTCATCGCATCCAACAGATCGCGCGTTTGAAACCCAACACTTTCTAAGGCTGCTTTTGCGTATTCTGCGGGACCGCTATTGCGCGTTAGGCCAAAGGTTGCGCCGCGGCAGTCTGCGTTCCAATAAGGTGCGCCCAGTCCTGTGAAGGCGGGAACAATGATCACATTTTGCATGGGGTCAGCAGACTCTGCCAGTGTCTGTGTTTCGCTCGCATGTTCAATAATCTTTAGCCCATCACGCAGCCATTGCACCACAGCACCTGCAACAAAAATTGACCCTTCAAGCGCATAGGTAGGTTTGCCATCAAGCTGATAGGCAATTGTTGTCAGCATTTTGTTTGAGGATTGAACAGGTGTGTCCCCTGTATTCAACAGCGCAAAACACCCTGTTCCATAAGTTGATTTTAGCATACCTGGTTGAAAACAGGCCTGACCGACAGTTGCCGCCTGTTGGTCGCCCGCGATCCCCAGAATTGGGATTTCAACACCAAACACATCTTCTGACACCACGCCAAAATCAGCTGAACTGTCCATCACCGTTGGCAACATGCAGGTTGGAATATCCAATAGATCACAAATCTGATCAGACCATTTTCCATTGTGAATATCATACAGTAATGTACGTGCGGCGTTTGTGGCATCTGTTACATGTGATTTCCTACCCGTCAGGTGCCAAACCAACCACGAATCCACAGTGCCAAACAAGAGTTCGCCAGCCTTGGCCCGATCGCGTGCGCCATCAACATTGTCGAGCAGCCATGCAACTTTGGTTCCACTAAAATAGGGATCTAACAGCAAACCTGTTGTCGCGCTAACTATATCTTCATGATTGCCAGCGCGCAGTGTTTCGCACATTTCGGACGTGCGCCGATCCTGCCAAACAATGGCGTTATGAATCGGTTGGCCCGTTGACTTATCCCAAATGATTGTTGTCTCACGTTGGTTGGTGATGCCAATGGCCGCGATCTCAGCCGGGTTTATTCCGACGTCTGCAATGACATTTCGACAGGTTTCCAACGTTGTGTTTAACAAATCAAACGCATCATGTTCGACCCAGCCAGACTTCGGAAAATGTTGCATAAATTCCTTTTGCGAAATGCCACAAATTTTCATGCCTTGATCGAATAAGATCGCGCGACTTGATGTTGTTCCCTGATCGATTGCCAATACAAATGTCATCTTTCAACTCCCTTTTCGGGGCGAGTATATGTAAGCAAACAACGTTGTCTATATTGTTCGAATGTTGACGCTTGGCAAACTTAGATTATGCTGCTGAAAAAGAGGGTTACACATATGTCGATGTCCCTTAGGCATCCCGAAATTCTTGATTTAATAAGAGCGTCTGGCCACGTGGAAGTCGAGGAATTGGCGACACGTTTTGGCGTGAGCGTTCAGACCATTCGGCGCGATTTATCCGATCTTGCCGAAATGGGGCGGATCGAACGTGTACATGGCGGGGCAATTTTAGCCTCTGGTACAGTGAATATTGCCTATGACGAACGCCGAAGCCTGAATAGTGACTCAAAATCAGTCATTGCAGAGTACTGCGCACAAATGATCCCAAACGAATGTTCGATTTTCCTAAATATCGGTACGACGACCGAGGCCGTTGCCAGACGATTGCAAAATCATAAAGGTTTGCTGGTGGTTACCAATAACATGAATATTGCAACGGTTCTGGGCGACACACCAGAGGTTGATGTGATTGTTACAGGTGGTGCGCTGCGACCCAGCGATGGTGGTCTGGTTGGTCCGTTTACCAATCAAACGATCAGGCAGTTTAAATTCGATTACGCAATTATTGGTTGCTCTGCGCTGGGTGAAGAAGGCGAGCTGTTTGATTTTGACGATCAAGAGGTTGAGGCAAGTCGCATCATTCTGCAATCCGCGCGGACATCGGTATTGGTTGCAGATGGTTCAAAATTTTTGCGGACAGCGCCGATCAAGATTGCTGATTTATCGGCCATTGATCACTTTGTCACCGACATTGACCCAGCTAAGCGCGTGCGGCAGGTGCTGGAAACATCAAGGACAGAATTGCATATCGCGGGTGAGAAATAGGGCGAACAATGGGTATTGGCATGCGCATCTATTCATTGGTTTTTTGGTTCTGTTGCGTGGCCAGTTTAGGTTTCGCAAACGAACGACCAATCAATATTTTTGCTGCAGCAAGTTTGCAAAATGCAATAACGGAGCTCGCTCAGGATTATACCGCTGAAACAGGTGTTAAAGTTCAGGTTTCTGTAGCAGGAACATCAACGCTTGCGCGGCAAATTCAACATGGTGCACCCGCTGATATATTCATTTCGGCGAACAAAAGCTGGGTGGACCATCTGCTGAATCTCAATCTATTGAACCCGAACTCGGTTGCAGTGATCGCCGAAAATGCGATGGTTTTGGTCGCGCGCACTGGCGTGGCCGGTCGCGTATCGGTTTTGGAAGGTCAGTGGGATTCAAATTCCCTAATCGCGACTGCGATGATCGGCTCAGTCCCCGCAGGAATTTACGCCAAAGAAGTGTTGGAACACTATGGCCTTTGGGACAGACTGCAAAACCAAGTAGTTCAAACCGACAATGTTCGCTCTGCGCTTCGCCTTGTGGAATTGGGGCAAGTTGATTTTGGTCTGGTATATTTTAGTGATGCGGTTGCATCAAAGGATGTACAGATTGTCGAACAATTGCCCGCACGCAGTCACAGTTCAATTGAATATCATGTCGCTCTTGTCGGAACAAAGTTGAGCCGCAATGCGCAAAACTTTTATGATGTCATTGTGTCCGATAGATTTGCAGACATTCTCCTGACGAATGGGTTTGTGTTGCCGCAAAAATGATTATGCGGGTTCTGCTGGCAAGACATCTTTCAGCGTCTGCGATTTTAGTGCCTGCATAAATGCCTTTAATGCATTGCCGTAAACATTCGGCAGTTTGCACCGCCCCACCAATGGGCAATCATCCGCATCACGCATACATTCTGCCAACGCAAAATCAGGTTCCGTAAGGGCCAATACCTCAGCCAAAGAAATACTCTCGGGTGAGCGTGCCAGTTTTAGTCCGCCATTTCGTCCACGATGCGCGATAAGT
>JAKMGV010000220.1 GCA_022424725.1 Paracoccaceae bacterium | reverse complement strand
GCCATTGACAGCTCGACAACCATAAGTCGATTAAGTGTTGAGGTCATTAAAACCACAACGGCGCCAAGGCACATTTGTACCAACCCTAGTCGAAAAATCGAAAACCAACTTAGCGTCATTGTGGTCCCTCTTTAATCTAGATACTTGTTAAATGTCTTAGCCCCACGGCGCAGACCATCATCCCTGATACGTACATCAGGACACCTGTTGCGTTGTACCAAGGTGCGAATTTTTCTGGGTCTTTCAGGAGTTTTGTCATCGCTGCCATTTGTCCAATCAACAGCAGGGTGATGCAGATACTGCTGATCACTAAGCCCCACCAAAATAGACATGTAATCATAATGATTTGTGGGATTGCCATTACGGCGCAGGCAACAAGCGCTGCTTTCCGAGGGCCAAGTGAGACGGGAAGCGATTGTATCCCAAGTTTTGTATCGCCTTCGATCGCCTTGAAATCATTAAGTGTCATGATCCCATGCGCCCCAATTGCATACAAAACTGCAGCAAGCAAAATTTCAATCCGAGGTAAGTCCTGAAGCATGACCGCCGCGCCAGTGAACCATGGAACGCCTTCATAGCATAAACCCACAAGGCCCGGACCCCACCATCCAGATCTCTTTAATCGTATTGGTTCGCAGGAATAGGCCCATGCGGCAGCGACAGCAAAAATCGTCGCATAGAACCCCCATAGCCCTAACCACCATCCAACATATATTGCGAACGCACTCATACCGAGAGCAATCCAGAGCCCCCAGCGGCCAGGCATTCGTCCAGATGGAATAGGGCGGTTGGGTTCGTTTATTGCATCAACGTGACGATCACACCAATCATTGGCGGCTTGGCTCATCCCACAAACGATTGGACCCGCCAAAATAACGCCCAAAATAAGAAGTGGTAGATTGTCGTATATCGGTACGCCAGATGAAATAACCCCGCAGGCATACGCCCACATGGGAGGAAACCAAGTAATTGGCTTCAGCAACTCCAAGGCGACCGAGGGTCTTGGCAGCGTCGGAGAGTGTTTAATATTTGTTACACTCATATGTCTATTAATATTGACATAAAGTGAGTCACGCAACCAAAACTTATGGTTGCGGTGAAATCATCGCATTAATCTAAAGTCGAAATGGATTTGAGGTTTAGATGTCTAATTTGCTTAGTTTGACATAAAGGCTCTGACGAGAAAGGCCCAGCATTTCCGCCGCGGCTGCGCGGTTGTTGTTTGTCATTTCAAGCGCGGCTTGGATGCAAATCTTTTCGATCACGTCGGTTGTTTCTGACACGATCTCTTTCAATGATGCCGTACCTACCAAATCCCTAGCTGACATTTCGTCTTGTTGCGCTTGCGTTGTGAACCGCGCTGCGCGGACACGCGTGTCGTCGAAGCTTGCGACCTCGCGCACGATGAATACAATCAACGCATTACGGGCACCATTATTTTGTGAAACTGACGTTTCAACGTCGATCTTTGTGCCGAAGCCACTTTTCAAATGTGTTGAATACACTTTGACCGAACCAGATTTCGCAACGTTTTCCAGCATCAACGCCAGATCGATTTGTCCACGACCAAGGTACTCAGCAAGGTTATTTGAAATTACTTCATTTTTGCTACCCGCATGGACGAGGTCAAGGAAGCGCTCGTTGGCATATTGGATTGTACCCTGATTATTCGTGAAGATAATCGCATCGCTGGAATTGTGAAATGCAGATACAAGATTGTCCACAAGCTCTCTGTTGTCTTCAGGTTGCGCGGCCTCTTCCGTCAAACGGCACATCAATACGCGAATACCAGCAGTTCGAAAAATTTCGGATGTAATCTTTACATCTCTTGGTCCATCTTCGCCAGCAAAGGACGCGGCGAGTGCGTATTTCCCATGGGCAGCTAAGCTTAGGTTCTCAGCAAAATCGCGCTTTCCTGCCTTGTCGGCGAGACAGGATTGAAGCTTCATCCCCTGCAAATCTGCGTGCTCTTTATCAAGCAAATCCGCGAGAGCGTGGTTTGCGTGTAATACGGTACCAGAATCGGCATTCAAAAATGCAATAGGCTCTGAGCTACCGTTGAGCAAAATTTTGAAATGCGCGTCAAACTCACGCTTTTCTTCAATACTGCGTTCGACTGCCAATTGGGCTTGGATCAAACGTTGCTGGTTTTCCGATAGTGAGCGTAAATCTCTTCCAAGCAATAAAATTTTGTCAGGGTCACCCAGTGAGTGAATATTGTATCGCACGGGAAATTGCCAAAGTGCATTATCCTCGTGGTTTAACTCAAGGCCGTAAAAAATTGTCTCGCCATCTTTAATCCGATCAATGGCACGCTGCAATTTTGGTTTGCTTTCAACCGTGAGGAAGTTGTTAAAATTACAGCCTTCCCAATGTGACAAATTTCCTACTGACTTCTCCGAGCTGTTAAGAAGGATGGAGTGAACGGTTGCGTTTTGATCTATCAGCAGGGCGATGTCCGATGAAGTCGCCAAAATACCGCCCAGGTACTCTGGTTCAATCATTGGAATTGCGCCGAATTCCCAGTCTAAATCAGAACTGCTCTTCATGATCTATTGCCCTTTGACGCCGTCACATATGCATTTTCAATACTATTTACAATGACGTCAAGGTTGTTGGTCACGAGATCAAACGCATTGGGCATATCTTCACGACTATGTGATGACAACACAGGCCCGCCAAGAAAGACGAGCGGTTGATAGACGTAATTCTGTCTAATTTGACTGACGCATTGTGCGGAAAGCTCTGCTGCTTCGAGTGTGCTGGCAGAGAATAGCACCGCATGATATTTGTTTTCGAATACGTTCTTGGTTACGTCGTCGGTGGATGAGCTGAGACACATTTTGACAGAGAAATCTAAGCGACGAAGTTGGTCGGCCAATACAAGAGCGCCAAGTGTGTGTTGTTCGGGCGACAATGCAGCTAACAACACGCATTTTCCGTTGCCATCTAGAACGTTAAATCCGCGGTCATGAATAATATGTTTCAAGACTAACTGCAGGTGGACGCATCCCACGGATACACTGGCAAAACTGAGTGAGTCACTAGTCCATTCTTGACCATAATTTCGCGCAATTTTGGGAATGCAGTAATCGACAATTGCATCCGCTTGTAGCCCGCGTGATGTCAGAGTGTTGACGGCGGTTGAAGCGTCAAATTTATTTGAAAGGCAGTAGCGCTCAAGCCAGTTCG
>JAKMGV010000219.1 GCA_022424725.1 Paracoccaceae bacterium | reverse complement strand
TTTAGTTCATGCGAATTGATTCTAAAAGTGCAATTTTGAAGAATTTTCATAAGGTTGCCAGAAAACCCCGATCATAATGTTCTGTGGTGCCTAAAATCTTTGCCGGCTGCACAATGTTTTTGGGTCAGAAAAGTTTCGCGCAATCTGACGATGCGGCTTTTCATAAAACGTAATTAGGGTTAAGTTTCTAACAAAATATAAAAAACACGAAACGAGCAGTAGACAGCAAGGGAACAACATGCTGATCACAAAACAAAAAACAGGAACCAAATGGGCGGCATGCGGGATTTTGATTGCCCTTCTGGCGGGGTGCGCAGGACTGGATTTGGGTGAAGAGACATCAAACGATGCGCCAAACACCGTGACAAATTTGGTCGAACGCGATATTGAGGCACCTGATGTTGTAAATATTTCCGAAGCTGGTCTTTGGGATGGGCGTCCATCACTTGGTGGTATTTGGGTGGCCCATCCGGACGCAAAAGACCCTGAAAAAGTGATCATTCGAAATCCACAGAACGGGAAATTCGTCATAGGCGCTCTTTTCCGCCGAGAACGCGAATTTTCTGGACCAAGCCTACAACTCTCTTCTGATGCGGCGGATGCCTTGGGTATATTAGCTGGACAGCCAACCAACGTGTCAGTTGTTGCCTTGCGCCGCCAATCGGTCCTCGTGGAAAAAGCCGAGAACCAAGTGATCGAAGAAAGCTTGGATCCAATCCAACAAACCGCAGAAGCCGCAATTGCCGCTGCGGACACGCCAACGCCCAAACCAAAGCCAAGCAGTCTTGGCAAGCCATATCTCCAAATTGGGATCTTTGGTGTCGAGGCGAACGCACGCGGTGCGGTATCAAGTATGAGTGCCAAGGGGCTATCTGCATCGATGAGCAAACTGACGCTGAACGACAAACCGTTCTGGCGCGTGATTGTGGGGCCTGCGGCAACGACGGCAGAGATGTCCGCCATGCGTAAAACAGTGACAGCTGCGGGATTTGCTGATGCATATGCTGTCAAAAATTAAGCTTTTCTGTGCACTTCTGGTATGGGGCCTGTCCTTCGGGGCTGCCCATGCCTTTGAAACAAATGCAAAGGCGGCATATATTTATGATCTAAGCACGGGTACTGTCCTGTTAAGCAAAAATGCGGATACACCGTTACCGCCTGCGTCGATGTCAAAGCTGATGACGCTGTATATCGCATTTGAGTTTATACGGGCAGGGCAGCTCAGCCTTGAAGAAAAACTCCCTGTTTCGGCACATGCCGAGTCTTATGGCGGATCGACAATGTTTTTGGACACAACGGACCGCGTCTCTGTGGCGGACCTGCTGCGCGGGATAATCGTCTTGTCGGGCAATGATGCCTGCGCAGTCATTGCCGAGGCGCTTTCCCCCGATGGAACCGAGGCGGGTTTTGCCAAGCTGATGACACGGCGTGGGCAGCAGTTGGGTATGACACATTCAACCTTTCAAAACTCGAACGGCTGGCCCCATCCGATGCATCGGATGAGCATGCGCGATTTGGGCCTGCTCGCCACACGCCTGATTGAAGATTTCCCTGAATACTATGACATGTTTTCGCAGCGGGAATTTAAATTTGACGGCCGTGCGCCCGCCAACACACGCAACCGCAATCCCCTTTTGGGATTGGACATCGGTGCGGACGGCTTAAAAACGGGCCACACCCAAGAAGCGGGCTATGGGCTTGTCGGCTCTGCACAGCAGGGCGAACGGCGCATTGTTTTTGTTCTCTCTGGTCTATCTAGCACCAATCAGCGTGCGGATGAGGCCGAAGCCATTGTGAATTGGGCATTCCGCCAATTTTCCACACGCAGTTTTGGGAAATCTGGCGATGTCATCGCCCGAGCAACAGTGTGGGATGGATCAAGCGCTGATGTTGGACTGGCCCTTTCACAAGACCTCACAACGCTTGTTCCAGTATTGGGTGATGGTGAGGTGAAATTTGACGTTGAATACCTGAACCCAATTCCAGCCCCCATATCCAAGGGCGACAACCTAGGCCATTTGGTCGTGACGATCCCAGAGCTGGAAGATACACGCATTCCCCTGATCGCTGCAGAAAGCGTTCCGCGCGGTGGTTTTTTCAGACGCGTTTTAACTGCGGGCCAAACTTTGCTGTCCCGTGTGAATGCCCAGCCAGAGAGTGGCTCGTGAGCAAAGGGCGCTTCATATCGTTTGAAGGTATAGACGGATCTGGCAAATCTACACAGGCCAAAGTGCTGGCCAAAACGCTAGTGGATTTGGGCCACGATGTTGTCCTTACCCGCGAACCTGGTGGATCCGTGGGGGCCGAGGAAATTCGCGCACTGGTATTGCAGGGTGATCCAGATCGGTGGTCTGCAGAAAGCGAAATCTTATTGTTCACCGCCGCACGTCGCGATCATTTGGAAAAGACCATTTTGCCCGCACTGGATGCCGGAAAAATCGTCATTTGCGACCGCTTTGCCGATAGCACCCGTATGTATCAGGGGCTTAGCCGTGGGGATTTACGCACATTGGTTGACGAACTCCACACCCTGATGATCCCGCGTGATCCTGATTTAACCGTTTTGATTGATCTGGACCCAAAACTGGGATTGTCCCGTGCCAAGGCCAGAAACACTGTCGAAGAACGGTTCGAAGATTTTGGCATATCGCTTCAGGAAAAGATGCGTGTTGGCTTTTTGAATTTGGCCGAAGAATACGCGGAACGGTTTCGTGTCATTGATGGGCTGCGCAACATCGACGTTGTCGCGGCAGATGTTCTCGACGTGGTGCAAAAACACTTATGAGCAGTGATGACGACAGCATTCCAACCTCGGACGTGATTGAGGGGGCAAAACACCCCGCAGAAGCACCTGCAGTGATTGGACATCAGGACGCCGAAAACCTATTCGTTGACGCCCTGAACGAAGGACGCCTGCATCACGCATGGATGATTACGGGGCCCAAGGGCATTGGCAAGGCTACTTTTGCATGGCGTCTTGCGAAATATCTGCTGTGTTCTCCGATTAGGGAAGAAGGGCCATCACTGTTCGGAGACGCACCTGAAGTAATCCAAACCCTTGATATCGACCCTGATCACCCCGTTCTGCGCCGTATTCATGCAGGGTCAGAGGGTAGGTTAAGCGTTGTGCGTCGACCCTATGATGCGAAACGCAAGGTATTCAAAGCGCAGATTACGGTTGAAGAAATCCGCAAACTGAAATCCTTTTTCGC
>JAKMGV010000218.1 GCA_022424725.1 Paracoccaceae bacterium | reverse complement strand
ATTCAACTGAACGTAAAGACCACAGGTATCTTGATCCCCTATGTGACACCTTTGCTAGGGGCAAATGGTTGGGCCATGTTCTTTGATGACACGCATGCAGGGGAAAAGTTTTTTGGCGCATATGGTGCATCAAAATCTGCACAAATTGCATTGGCGCAAAGCTGGGCGAAAGAATGTGAAAATACAGGGCCTGTGGTGAAAATCATGACCCCCCCCGCCATGCCAACCGCCACGCGTGCCCGCTTTTTCCCAGGGGAAGATCGCAGCGGCCTAAGCGCGCCAAGTGCAGTTGCAGAGACGCTGTTGCAAGAGTACCTTGCCAACTAGTCAGCTTCGAACAGCAAAGACTTGCCCGAACCTGTCTGCTCCTCTATGTCCTAGGGGAAGAGCAGATATTTTGAGGGCAACTGATGCGCATTTTAATCACGAATGACGATGGAATTAATGCACCCGGGCTGAAAGCACTGGAAAAGATCGCGCATGAATTGGCAGGCGATACAGGTGAGGTTTGGGTCATCGCCCCAACCCAAGAGCGTTCTGGCGTTGCCCATTGCATCAGCTACACATCGCCCATGTTGATCAATAAAATATCTGAACGGCGCTATTCGGTTGATGGCTATCCTGCTGATTGCGTTTTAGCAGGGCTCTATCACATTATGCCTGAACGCCCTGATGTGATCTTGTCGGGGGTGAACCGCGGCAACAACTCTGCCGAAAATGTCCTATATTCTGGCACGATTGGCGCAGCACTTGAAGGCGCATTGCAGGGTATCAAATCCTTTGCCCTGTCCCAATATTTGGGCCCCAAAAACTACGACGCGGCGGACCCATTTGAAGCAAGCCATGTTCATGGCACCGATATATTACGCGACTTGATTGCACGTGAATATGACAATCCGTCGGATTATCATATTTTCTACAATATCAACTTCCCCCCTGTTCCTGCCGCAGATGTTAAGGGACACAAATTTGCCGCCCAAGGCCGCCGCCAAGGCAGCCAGTTTTCAGCCATCATGCAAACGGCGCCAAACAACCGTGAATTTTTGTATGTTAAAGGCGGTGATCAGCACGTTGCCGTGGGTGATACGTGCGATGCGGGTGTCAATCTGGACGGATATATCTCAATCACGCCGATGCGTGCCGATTTGACAGCCTATGACATTTTAGAAAAATCGTAAGTCCCAATGGATCTTGATCCCGAACAAAAGATGCAATTCCTGTTTGCCCTGCGATCCAAGGGGGTGACAGACAGCCGTGTTTTGACCGCAATGGAACGCATAGATCGGGGACCTTTTGTATCGGGCGTTTTTTCTGCACGCGCGTATGAGGACATGCCGCTGCCCATCGCATGTGGTCAGACAATTTCACAACCCTCTGTCGTGGGTTTAATGACCCAAGCGTTAAAGGTTGGCTCGCGCGATAAGGTTTTAGAGGTGGGCACAGGATCGGGGTATCAGGCCGCCATCCTAAGCCAATTGGCGCGCCGCGTTTATACGGTGGAACGTCATCGCCCATTGGTACGCGAAGCGACGCGCCTGTTCCAAGAGCTGGACCTGAGCAATATTACGCCGATCCTTGCGGATGGATCACATGGGTTATCAGATCAGGCCCCCTTTGACCGCATCATTGTCACTGCCGCCGCAGAAGATCCGCCCGGAACCCTGTTATCACAGCTAAAACCAGGGGGCATTATGATCGTCCCCGTTGGCCAATCCGACACGGTTCAAAGCCTCATACGGGTGACACGAACCGAAACGGGCTTTGATTATGATGACCTAAGATCCGTTCGTTTTGTCCCGCTGGTTGAGGGAATGGGAAAAGATAGCTAATATAGAGACAAAGAATAAAAACCGAGGCAGATTAACCATATTTATGGGGAACCTTAAAAGATGAGCATAAAGACCCTAAAACCGATTACATGGCCCCTGTCCGCTGCGCTATTTCTGGGTGTCAGTGCATGTGGCAACATGGATGATTTCGACATTGACCTGCGCGGCGGGCAATATGACACGACCGAGGCTGCGCAAAACGCATCGCGTGCGAAACCCATTGCAGATGAACGTGGCGTGATCTCTTATCCCACCTATCAAGTTGTAGAAGCGCTGGACGGGGATACCGTTGGCAAAATCGCCGCGCGTCTGAATACGGCGGCGGGTCCAATTGCACGCTATAACGGATTGCAGGTGGATGAACCGCTTGCCCCTGGGACGATTGTTGCACTTCCCCAGAAGCTGGAGGATGCGCCCGTTGCAAAAACCGAGGACACACCCATTGATGTGACCGAGCTTGCCAATAGTGCTATTGAAAACGCGCAAAGCAATGAACCTGCGAAAAGCACACCAAACAGTGACGGTATCGAACCCATCCGCCACAAGGTCGTGCGCGGGGAAACCGCGTTTACCATTTCCCGTCTATATAATGTAACAGTCAGCGCCTTGGCCGAATGGAACAATTTGGATGGCAACCTAACCGTACGAGAAGGACAATATTTGTTGATCCCACTGCCTGCGGAAACGGCGGCCCCTGTTCCCCCAACCACAACCCCTGGTGCAAGTAGCCCAACGCCACCTCCACCCAGTTCAACAACCCCGCTGCCCGAGCCGGAGCCCGAGGCTGTTGCAAAACCAGAACCCAAACCCGAACCCGTTGCAGCCCCAAGTGGTGGTCGTATGGGATATCCTGTGAAGGGTAAAATCATTCGCGAATATGCCAAAGGCAAAACCGATGGCATCGACATTTCGTCGCCCGCAGGCACAACCGTTGTTGCCGCCATGGATGGGGTCGTTGCAGCCGTCACAATGGACGTTAATCAGGTGCCGATCGTTGTTGTGAAACACGCAGATAACCTGCTGACCGTCTATGCAAATTTATCCGATATTATGATCGCAAAAGGCGATAACCTACTGCGCGGTCAGGGTATTGCCAAGGTTCCATCAGGCAACCCATCCTACGTTCATTTTGAGGTGCGCAAGGGATTAGAGAGCGTCGATCCGATGGATTACCTGAACTAAACACCTGCGATTTAAAAATTTGCTTGGCCGCTGTTTCATCGCAGCGGCCATTTTCATTGATGTATACACAGTATACTTTTTTGATAACACGCACCGTGGGTTTATAAGATACATTTTTTATATTCGTTAATTATTTAGTTAGGACTTTCCTTATGGGTATTTTTGATGTCGTGAAAGATGTCGCCAAAGTAGGCGCCGAAAT
>JAKMGV010000217.1 GCA_022424725.1 Paracoccaceae bacterium | reverse complement strand
GCAATTCAGCGGCATCAAAACGTAACGGCATACTTTTCCTCATCTCAACTTATCTATAAGGTTTCCGCAAATCACCGTGGAGGGCAAGATGACAATTTTGGAACGTAACGACACAAACGGCGTCGCACATTTGAACATGAACGCGCCTGAACGTTTGAATGCCCTATCCGATGAAATGTTGGCCGCCCTGCAATCACAGTTTGATGCGATCAAAGAGGATGCATCGGTACGTGCCGTGATCCTGTCAGGGTCAGGCAAGGCGTTTTGTGCAGGTCACAACCTAAAGGAAATGACTGCGGGGCGTCAGGCCGAGGATGGCGGCAAAGCGTATTTTAAGGACCTGTTTGATCGCTGCGCCACAATGATGATGAGCATTCAGAAACTGCCCCAACCCGTGATCGCACAGGTGCATGGTATTGCCACCGCCGCAGGCTGCCAATTGGTGGCCACATGCGATATGGCCGTTGCGGCCGAGGGGACAAAATTTGGCGTCAACGGTGTGAACATTGGTTTATTCTGCTCAACCCCTATGGTGGCCCTGTCGCGTAATATCCCGCGCAAGAATGCCTTTGAAATGCTAACAACAGGAAAATTCATCGAAACAGAAGAAGCCGCGCGTTTGGGTTTGATCAACCGCGCTGTTCCCCACGATCAGTTGGAAAGCGCAACGCGCGAATTGGCCGACACAGTGGCCAGCAAACTGACCGCCGCCGTCAAAATCGGCAAACAGGCGTTTTATCAGCAAATGGAATTAAACGTGGCCGAGGCCTATGATTATGCAGGTGATGTCATGGTGCAAAACATGTTGTTCCGCGACACCGAAGAAGGCATCGCCGCATTTTTGGACAAACGTCCACCAAATTGGGAACAATAAATCACGGTTCAATTGGTCAACGATCGTCACATCACAAAATGCGCGACCCAAGGTTTGCGCATTTTTTCCTTTTAATCCTGACAAAAATCACTAGATCAGCGGCATGGATAAAACACTTCATATCATCGGCGGCGGAATGGCCGGATCAGAGGCCGCATGGCAGGCCGCGAACATGGGCGTCAAGGTGGTGATCCACGAAATGCGCCCCAAGGTTGAAACATTTGCCCACCGCACGGGGTATTTGGGCGAAATGGTCTGTTCAAATTCGTTTCGATCCGATGATCACGAACAAAACGCGGTTGGATTGCTGCATTGGGAAATGCGCGCCGCAGATGGTTTGATCATCACACAGGCCTATGAACATCGCCTGCCCGCAGGGGGTGCATTGGCGGTGGACCGTGATGTCTTTGCCGCCTCTGTCACGGATAAACTCAAGGCGCATCCACTGATCGACATCAGCGGCGAAGAAATCACTGAACTGCCCAGCGACGGTCATTGGATTGTGGCGACTGGGCCACTGACGTCTTCGGCACTTGGAGATGCGATTGCCAAAGAAACAAGTTCCGAGGCGCTTGCGTTTTTTGATGCTATCGCACCCATCGTTTACACCGACAGCATCGACATGGACAAAGCGTGGAAACAATCACGCTATGACAAAGGTGAAACCGAGGAAGAGCGCACCGCCTATATCAACTGTCCCATGAATAAGGATCAGTATGAGGCGTTTATCGACGCCCTGTTGGACGCGGATAAAACCGAATTTCACGAAGGCGAAACCGCAGGATATTTTGACGGCTGCCTACCGATTGAAGTCATGGCTGAACGGGGCCGTGAAACATTGCGATTTGGTCCAATGAAACCCGTTGGCCTAACAAATCCGCACAGCGATGAAAAACCCTACGCAGTTGTTCAGTTGCGCCGCGACAATGCGCTTGGCACGCTATACAACATCGTGGGATTCCAAACCAAAATGAAATATGGTGCCCAGACCGAAGTATTCCGTAAAATCCCAGGGTTAGAAGAGGCAAGCTTTGCCCGTTTGGGCGGCATTCACCGCAACACATTCATCAATTCACCCACGCTGCTGGATGATCAAATGCGCTTGAAAAGCAGACCAAACATCCGCTTTGCGGGCCAGATCACGGGTGTCGAAGGCTATGTAGAAAGTGCCGCGATGGGCCTATTGGCCGGTCGCTATGCGGCGGCCGAAATTTTGGGCACGTCCCTGCCCATGCTCCCAGAAAATAGTGCGATGGGTGCCCTAGTCCATCACGTCACAGGCGGGGCCGAGGCGAAAACCTTTCAGCCAATGAATGTGAATTTTGGCCTGTTTCACCCAGTTGACGGCCTAAAGGGTGGTCGCAGGGGGCGAAAAGACCGCTACAAAGCCTACACAGATCGTGCAAAGACCTGTTTTTCAGACTGGCTCGCACAAAGCACCTAGACGGACAAATCAACTTTCGCTTAAGCTTGGGACATGAGCACAAAGTTTTTGAACCAAGCCTATGGCATAAGCACCCTGGACAGCCGCGATTTATACACCGCGTGGTCCGATAGTTATGACAAAGAAGTCAATGAAAACGGCTATGTCACGCCTCTGCGCGTGGCCGAAGCCTTGGATCGCCATGTTTTGGATAAAAACACAACCGTGCTGGATTATGGATGCGGCACGGGGCTGTCGGGACAGGCATTATTGAGCGTCGGATTTCAGGCAGTAGATGGGGTTGATGTGACTTCCGCCATGGTGGATTTAGCGCGCGAAAAAGGGATTTATAGAAACCTTGACGTGTTTTCCCCCGAGCATGGGCCAAACATCGCAGTCGGCACATATTCGGTCATCGCCGCGATTGGCGTCATCGGAGCAGGTGCCGCGCCGCTATCTGTGTTTGATACGATCATGGATTTATTGCCCACAGGGGGCTATTTCGCCTTTTCCTTTAACGATCACACGTTAGAAGATCCCGCATACGAGCACAAAGTGTTGGAATACACACAGATGAAGCGCGCGCAATTGGTGTTTTACGAATACGGCGCACATTTACCAGGCAAGGACATGAAATCAAACGTCTATGTCCTTGTTAAAAAATGACATTTCGAACTCGGTTCGCACCATCCCCCACAGGTCCATTGCATTTGGGGCATGCCTATTCCGCATTACTTGCCCATGACGCGGCGCGGCGTCATGGGGGTGCGTTTTTAGTGCGGATCGAAAATTTGGATCAAAGCCGCGTACGCCCAGAGTGGGAGGAATTAATTTATCAGGATCTAGAATGGCTTGGGATCACCTGGGATGAGGCCCCCATAAAACAAAGCGAGAGGAAAGACGCCTATCTCTCTGTTTTAACGGGATTA
>JAKMGV010000007.1 GCA_022424725.1 Paracoccaceae bacterium | reverse complement strand
GCGATGAATTCAATCTTAGCAAACTGCGTTACCACAAGATTGTCATCATGACGGACGCCGACGTTGACGGCGCGCACATCCGTACATTGTTGCTAACATTCTTTTATCGCCAAATGCCTGAACTGGTCGAAGCGGGCCATTTGTTTGTCGCCCAGCCGCCACTTTATAAGGTCAGCCGTGGTAAATCCGAAGTTTACCTGAAGGATCAGGGCGCATTGGATGACTATCTGGTGCAGCAGGGGATTGATGGTGCTGTACTACGCCTCGGCTCAGGTGCCGAAATGGCGGGGCAGGATTTGGTCCGCGTCGTGGAAGAGGCGCGCCAACTTCGCCGCGTGTTAGAAGCGTTCCCAACGCATTACCCACGCCATATTTTGGAGCAAGCAGCCATTGCAGGTGCGTTCGTTCCAGGTGCGGTTGATGCGAACCTGCAGGGAATAGCAGATCAGGTTGCGGAACGCTTGAACCAAATCGCGTTGGAATATGAACGCGGTTGGACAGGACGTATTACCCAAGATCACGGTATTCGCCTATCGCGCATTTTGCGTGGGGTTGAGGAAATGCGTACACTTGATGGCCCAATGTTGCGATCAGGTGAAGCACGCAAGGCGGGCAGCTTTACCGAAAGCCTTAAGGAAGTGTATGGCAGTACCGCGACATTGGTGCGCAAAGACCGTAGTTTGGCCATTCATGGGCCACTGGATCTAATGGATGCGATCCTCAAAGAAGGCGAAAAGGGTCTGACATTGCAACGCTACAAGGGTCTGGGTGAAATGAACCCTGATCAACTGTGGGAAACCACATTAGACCCAGATGCCCGCACCCTATTGCAAGTCAAAATCGAAGATGCCGCCGAGGCGGATGATTTGTTTACAAAACTTATGGGCGACGTCGTTGAACCGCGGCGAGAGTTCATTCAAAGCAATGCACTCAGCGTTGAAAATTTGGATTTTTAGGCTCTAACAAAAAATAGGACGCGAACCATCGCGTCGTAGTTTGCATTTATGCGTTACAGATCGAGTTCCGACGCCATTAACCCAATGATCGTTTCGTGAACCTCTGCGCGATTTGCGCCCTGTGGATCGGTGCACACTGGATCATCGTTTTCCTTTATAAGGATTGCCGCACCCTCTGGTCTGCACATTGGCATAACCGTAAAATGGATTGCGGGTTCGATTACCTTGATCCTTGGGTCGTCAAGTAAATCAATGAAACCACTTTTCACGAAATCGGTGGCCATTAGGGCATCATTGTCTCTACCCAAGCGAACCAACATGGCGGAAATTGAAAGGGATTGAACATTTTCATCCTCTAACCCCCACACAAACCCCGGATCAATCCCCATAACATGGGTCACGCGGGCATCCGAATAACTTTCGTTCCAGGTACCAGGATCAATATTTTGAAGTAGTATTTTGTCTGATAGAAATTCCTCACACATTACCAATTCCGTTGAACGTTCCGCGCACTCGGCCACAATGCCCGCGTGATTTCCCGTCACACCGCCGAGTGATAATGCCGTCCACCCGCCATAGGAAAATCCAGATGCCATAATACGTGACTGGTCCGCGGATGCGGCAAAATCGGATCCGTTCAAAACCCAGTCCAACGTGTGGCTAAGATCCTGCGCACGGGTCCAATGTTTGATCCCTTCTTTCATATCAAAACTGCCCCAGGTGGTATTTGGGTGATTAACGCTAATCGTAATTGCGCCCCGTTTTGCCATTTCTGAACCAATCCATGCTTGGGAACGATCGGTGCCTCCCATGCCATGACTAAACAAGATGATGGGAAATTGGCCCTGCGCAATTGGGGCATACATGTTCGCCTCGACCCCGTGGAACACAGGGTTGTCGCCATAGACTACCGTGTTTACAGGTTCATCCGTTGGATACCAAATTGCGACCCGCACACGTTCATCATGATTGGGAAGGGGCAGTTGGGTGATTTGTAAGCCCGCCTCATTGGCCAAGGCGTTACTAGCAACCAATCCAAGGGTCAGGGCAAGAATTTGTTTTTTCATAGTCTTTTTCCTTCGTTCAACAATTGAAGGATTGCGCGAAATTGCGTCATCTGACGTCCAAGATCGCGATTTAGGTCGACTTGAACGCTTTCTAGCGTCTAATCAATCCGCGTTAATTTATGAGTTGTAACGTGCCGACATTTCCAATTCCTGTCTTTGTAGGCTGTATTTTGGCCTATACAGCCATACGCCTTTGGCAGGGGCATCATCGAAACATACTCGTTGCGGTACTTATTGGGATTTGTGCGGTGCAATCAATGATAATCGCCCTCGCACAACATTACGAAGTGTCATCAATGCGGATTTTGCAGCCCATCATTGCATCATTGATTCCAGCCAGTACTTGGATTGCGTACCAAAACGCCAACATACGTGCGCCCAGCTATCAGGATTTGCAACACCTGTTTGGGACAGTGCTCGTCATCGGTGCATTGCTGAGCACGCCACAATTTTTGGACCTATTGATCCCTGCCCTATTCGTATTCTACGGCACCCTGATCCTTTATTGCGCCAAGAATGGCGCAGATACACAACCAAACGCGCTTTTGTCCAGTGGGGATTTACCCGCACAACTTTGGACCGTGATCGGTATCACACTCATCGCATCGACGTTTAGTGATGTTTTAATCGTCCTCGCCATAATTCTTGGGTATCCCGAATTGCGCCCTTGGATCATCAGTATCTTTTCGGTTGGTAATTTATTTGTCATCGGAATACTGAGTATTTCGCCCCATATGGAAACAAAACCTAATGAACCGACACAAAAAGCGGATGCGCCAATGCCCGCAGATGAAGGAATTTGGGATCGTATTCAAACCTACATGAATGACAAAAAACCCTATTTAGACCCTGATTTAACCCTTAGTCGCCTGTCCAGAATGATGGGAATACCGGTCAAAGATCTTTCCTCAACCATCAACCGTGCGACGGGTGAAAGCGTATCTCGCTACATCAACGCCGCGCGAATTACCACCGCACAAGCATTAATGCAGAATAGTGAAAGTATCACAGACGCGATGTTTCAGTCTGGGTTCAACACAAAGTCCAACTTTAATCGCGAATTCCTGCGAGTTTCAGGCACAAGCCCAAGTGTGTGGCTAAGCACAAAACAATCAGGTTAGTCAGACTTTAGGCAATCCACAAATTGATCGATCAATTCGTGCGTGATTGACCAATCACAAACTAAGCGACCCATAATCATTTGATCCATCGGTCCTTCTACATCATCCCAATAGTAAACCGCACCCTCCGCCTCGGCACGTTTGTGAAGTGCGCGCGGCATGTCGAAAAAGGTCATGTTGCCATCTGGATTACCACGAAAATGCACATCAGGAATTGTTTCCAGCCCAGCTTTAAGACGCGCGAAATTTCCATTTGCGCGGCGTGCCAGATCCAGCCACAAATCATCCGTAAGATAGGCCAACATCTGCGCCGAAAAATAGCGGTGCTTGGAAAACAGATGCGCTCCACGTTTGCGGCGCAATTCAAATTCCCATGCATGTTTCGGATCGAAAAAGATAACGCCCTCGACCCCCATCAATCCGTTTTTCGTTCCCCCAAAACTGAGGGCATCAACACCCGCACGCCACGTCATCTCGGCCGGCGACGCATTTCGTGCCACAATTGCGTTCGTAAATCGCGCACCGTCCATATGCAGGGCAAGACCATAGGTTTTGGCCACATTGGAAATGGCTTGCACCTCTTCCACGGAATAGGAATGTCCTTTTTCCGTGATTTGGGTAATGGAAACAGGCCCGCGTTGGGGTCCATGAACGCCACGATTTTCTTCACCTTCGATCGATTTGATCAAGGCCTCTGGCGTGATTTTGTCGTTATCGCCAACCAAGGTCAGCTTACCGCCACCCATGTAAAATTCTGGCGCATTACACTCATCCTCATGAATGTGCGACACGGGTGAACAGAAAACTGTTTCCCACGGCTGAGAAAGCGTAGACAGCGCCAATGCATTCGCTGCAGTTCCCGTGCCGACCAAATATATCGCTGCATCCGGCGCTTCAAATTTCTCTCGAACCAGACGGGTCACCTGTTCCATCTGTGGATCTGCCCCATAGCTAGGCAAGTAACCAGAATTGGCCGAAACCATCTGATCCAAAACTTGTTGCGGCACAGGCCCCGCATTGTCAGAGGCGAAAAACATTATTCAGGCTCCTCAATCAGATGATTTTCCCAATCATCTTCGTCCACTTCAAATTCTGGAACGGTCATACCCTGAACAGAAACTCCCGCATCATGCACGGATTGTGGTGTTCCCGAAATCAGAGGGTGCCAATCGTACAGCGGCAAACCATCCCATAGCAATTTATAAGCACAAGTTTTCGGCAACCAATAGGCATTTTGTTCAATCGTATCAGGATTTAGGACAATACATTCGGGGACGAATTGATGGCGAATGTCATATTGCCCGCATCGACAGGTTTGATCGTCCAACAACCGACACGCGACACGCGTTAGATATACATCACCCGTATCTTCATCCTCAATCTTATTTAGGCAACATTTACCACACCCATCGCACAGGGCCTCCCATTCAATGGGGTTCATGTCCTTTAGCGGCTTTTTCTCCCAAAACTTTGGGAATAATCCAGCGCGTTTGATGGGATCAGTACTCATAACGATTGAAGGATTTCGCGCGCTTGCGCACAATCAGAATCCATCTGGGTGATGAGCGCATCAAGTCCTTCGAATTTCAATTCAGGACGCAGGAAATCAACCAAACCAACGGATAAGGTTGATCCATATAGATCGCCTGAGAAATCGAAAATAAACGTCTCTAAATTCGGCGTATTTTCACCAAACATTGGACGCACGCCTAGGGATGCTGCCCCGTGATAGGATCCCGCATGTGGCCCATCGAGCACATCAACAATCACCGCATAGACACCCAATTTGGGCAAATGCAGCCCATCCAGTGCCATGTTCGCAGTTGGATAACCCAGTTCGCGACCGCGTTGTTCACCGCCAATCACCTCACCCTCGATGCGGTGCCAATGACCCAACTGTGCGGCCGCGTCCCGTGGGCGCCCATCTGACAATGCGTTTCGGATTGCGGTTGACGAAATCTGAATGCTGACATCTTCGATCAGGGGCGCAATTGTTACGTCAAACCCCATCTCTTGACCAAATTTCACCAAATCCGTGGTTGTACCCGCGCGTCCTTTTCCAAAACAAAAATCCGCACCAACAACAACGTTGACCAATCTCAAACCATCCACAATCACGTGCTGAGCGAATTCACGCGGCGTCAGCGCGGCAAGCGATGCATTGAAATTCACTTGGTAAAGGCGTTCGATCCCCAATTTCGCCAAACGTGTTTCGCGGGCACGCGCATCCATCAATCGAAATGGGGCAGCGTCGGGCGCAAAATAGCTGCGCGGATGGGGTTCAAATGTCAAAATTCCCAACGGGGCATCATGGCGTTTTGCACCATCGCGTGCCAAATCAATGACCGATTGATGGCCTAAATGCACACCATCAAAATTGCCAATGGCAACACTGGCACCCTTATCATTTGGATCGACGAACTGATAATCGCGGATAACTCTCATATGACTGAGGTAAACTGCACCTGCCCCTGATGCAAGCGGCAACACTGCGTCATGTGATGTTAGTCAAACTTACGGCTTGGCGCCATAACCATGGCTTCACCAACCAACACCTTTTTGCCTTCAACTTCACATTTGCATTCAAGCTTTACGCGACGTTTATCAATAACGATTTCGGTGACTTTCACCTCTGCATAAACCAGATCACCGGGACGAACAGGGGCAAGAAACTTTAGGTTCTGGCTCATATAAATTGTACCATGCCCAGGCAGTTGTTCACCAATCACAGCAGAAATCAAACCAGCTGTCAGCATACCGTGCGCAATGCGCCCTTCAAAGATTGTATCTTGTGCGTATGCGTCGTCCAAATGCACTGGGTTACGATCGGTGGATACCTCGGCAAACATTTCAATGTCTTTGTCTGTCACAACCTTGCGGATGTAACGCGTCATACCCATTTCGATATCTTCGATGCAAATTGTGCCGCGCGGTTGATTGTCCAACATCTGATTTCCCTGTTCAATGCGTAATAATAATTACTTTTTATGTATATAATTGTAATTTTATTACTTTGCAACTGCAGAAAATAGGATGTTGCGCACGCAAAAAATTCCGAGAGCACATTTATTCTATGGAATTTTAAATATATAACTTATTATAAACAGATATTTAGCGCAAGAAACCGATTGAATAGGTCGGGTCCAACTGTTTTTCCACAACATACTGCGACAATTTTTCAGGATCAGGCTGTGTCACCGTCGCGGTTTCTTTGGCCGCTAATCCGCCCGTAATGAACAAACTATCGATTCCCTCGCCAATTGCGCCCTGGATATCGGTTGTGATCCCGTCGCCAATCGCCAGGATACGATCATCTGGGATATTTGAGCGAATGGCAGACAGCCGTCGGCGCGCCAAATCATAGATCGGCGCGTGGGGTTTCCCAAAATAAAGCGAGGTACCGCCCATTTCACTGTACGCCTGTGCCACAGCACCCGCGCACCATTCACGTTTGTCGCCGCGATCTACAATGATATCAGGGTTTGCACAAAGCAGCTTTAGCCCCTTTTGTTTGGCATAAAGCAGGGGCGCACGCACATCATCGGGTGTGCCGTCGGCGGTTGGAAGGCCCGTGCAAACAATACCCTCGGCCTCTTCAATTGGAACATGCGAAATCTGAATCGGATCATCAATCAGCTTTAAGGGTTCGAAAAATGGAAGTTCCGCGTCCGTACCAATGAAATAGATTTTCTGACCAACAGCACCCAAGAACAACGCAGAACGCGCGCTGTCACCTGATGATGCGATGCTGTCCCATGCATCGCGTGCAACGCCGAAATCGGCCAATTGCTGTTCCACTTGGGCACGGGGTCTAGGTGAATTGGTCACCAATACAACAATACCACCACCCGTGCGATATTCGATCAAGGCCTTATTCGCGGCATCAAAGGCGCGCACACCGTTGTGCACGCACCCCCATAAATCCACGAACAAGGCATCATATTGCGCCGATATATCGGATAAGGCGTTGACGATCTGTGTCATGATAATCTGCCTTACACGGTCAAAACAGGGATGATCTGTTTCTTACGGCTCATCACACCGGGTAGAACCACGGTGTCACCTGTGACGGTCGCTCCAAATGATTTTTCGGCAACTGATTCGACCAAATCGTTAGGCACCAGCAATGTCGCCTCTTCGTTTAGAATGTCGACAACAAACAGCAAAACTTGGTCTGCGCCGTCTTCGGCCGCAACGTCCACCATGCTGGCCATTAGGCTGTCTTTGCGGTCCAGCACGATTTTCGGCGCTGTGGTTTCCAATACGGACACGCGGAACTGTTTTCCGCCCACTTCATATTCCTTGGAATCCATGCGCAACAATTCGGCATCGCTGAACGCAGATACATCTGACTTCGCCTCAAACAGGTCGGCGGCATAGGCAGCCATATCAATTCCCAGATCGTCTGCCAATTTCTGTGCAACCGCGCGATCATGATCAGTTGTTGTTGGGCTGCGAAATTCCAATGTGTCTGACAAGATACAGGATAGGGCCGCACCCTTGATCGCCTCGGGCATTTTGGCGGCATCATCACCCATTAGATCGTACATAATCGTCGCGGTGCAGGCCAACGGACGGATCATGATATCAATTGGACCCTTTGTTTCCAAACCACCCACCAATTTATGGTGATCAATAATGGCCTGAATATCCGCATCATTGATACCGTCGGGCAATTCAGCGGGGTTATTCGTATCAACAATCACTACAGGCGCTCCGGCATCAACTCCGTCGATGATTTCTGGCTTATCGAGGTTCCAACGCTTTAGGACGAATGCAGCCTCAGTGTTTGGTTCACCCAATAGTTTCGGTGCGGCTGCAATGCCTTTTACCTCGTTCAAATACCATGACCAAACAATGGGAGAACCAGTTGAGTCTGTGTCAGGGGATTTGTGGCCAAAAATCTGTAGTGTCATTGCAGTCGTCCTTTGCAAAATCATCTTTTGCGCGCCTTATACGCGGCGTTCGGACGATTGTCACCTAGTCAGAGGCGCGCAGGAACACGGGTTTTTCAGGCGATGACATTTCAGGCTGATAGGCATACCCACCCACCGTGAAATCACACAGCGCATCCACCGTTTTGATACGGTTTTCGACGATGTAGCGGGCCATCGATCCACGCGCGCGTTTTGCATAAAAACTGACGATGCGCGGGCCTTTTTCATGTTCCTCATAAAATTGCGGCGTGATTACGCGCAATGACAGTTTTTTCAAATCAACCGCCCCAAAATATTCTTGGGACGCACAATTGACCAAAATCTTTGATCCCGCTACCTCTGCGTCTTGGTTCAGTTCGGTTGCGATCCGATCACCCCAGTATTCGTAGAGTGAGGATTTGCGTCCCACTTTCAAACGGCTGCCCATTTCCAAACGATACGGTTCAATTTCATCCAAGGGGCGCAACAAACCATAAAGACCCGACAAAATACGCAGATGATCCTGCGCCCAGCGCAACGCATCCTCATCAATCGTCGCGGCCTCAAATCCCTGATAGGTGTCACCCGCAAATGCAAACACCGCGGCTTTCTTTTCTTGTTCGCCAAATTCAGAAAACCGTGTTTTGTTCAGCTTGGCCAATGGTTCGGACAAATGCATCAAATCCCGCAACCCTTGGGTTGTCAAACGTCCTGCGGCCTTGGCCAATTTTGTGGCGTCATCAGGAAAGCGCGGTTGCGTGACCGTCACATCCGTTAAGGGCGACATATCAAGTTTTTTGGCAGGCGAGACGACTACAAGCATTTGAACATCCTTTCGTATCCCTGATTTAGAGTGATGTAGGGCGCTATTCAACATACTTTGCAAAAGCAGTTGTTAGAGCCGTATATTCAATGCGCGGCAATGACGGCCAAGAACGCCGATCCAAACCGTTCCGCACGTCGATCGCCCAAAATACGGTTCATCGAAACAGCATCCCGCGGCTTTAGTTCAGCGATTTTTGCAAGGAGCGATGCAGAACAACTCATTGGTTTTTCCGTGCCGCATTCGCCCCGCATCAAATCCGCCTGCGCCTCAAGCAGTTGATCATAAACGGTGCCCTCATTGCGGCCTGCGAATTTTTTGCGACTGGGGTGCATTTCCTGAACTTCACCCGCAATGACCTCAAGGAATGCCGCGCCATAGGTATCCAACTTTTTAGACCCTATTCCGTTGATTTTGGCCATTTCGTCGAAATTCTTGGGACGCTGTTGCGCCATTTCGATCAGGGTTTTATCATTGAAAACGATATAGGCGGGAACATCGGCCTGTTCTGCCAAAAATCGCCGCTTGGCCTTTAGCGCAGACAAAAGCGGTGCATCCTCATCCGACACAAGTGTCTTTACGTTTGGTCGTGATTTTTCAATCTTCAACGTGTCCATACGCAATGTGATGGATTGTTGATCCTTTAAAATCGACAAACCCGTTTGTGTCATGCACAACGCCCCGTGACGGGACGGATCAGGACGCGCCAGATCATGGCCCATCATCTGCCGAAAAATACCTTGCCAATTCTGTTTGCTGATATCGCCTCCCACGCCAAAGGTGGGCAAATCGGCATGACCATGCTGACGCATTTTTTCGGTATCAGCCCCAATTAGAATATCAATCAAATGACCTGCGCCAAAGCGTTCATCCGTGCGCAGCATAGCAGAGAGCGCCTTGCGAACGGCCGTTGTGCCGTCAAAGGTTTCGGGTGGTTTTTCGCATAGGTCGCATTTGCCGCATTTTTGCGCCTGCTCCCCAAAATACCCCAATAAGATCGAACGGCGACATTCCAACGCCTCGGCCAGTCCCAAGAGCGCATTCAAACGCCCATGATCTGCGTGACGGCGTTCGGGAGGCGCAAGGCTTTCATCAATTTGGGTACGTCGAAAACGAATATCTTCAGCGCCATATAGCGTCAGGGTTTCGGCCTCGGCCCCATCACGCCCCGCGCGTCCAATTTCCTGATAATACGCCTCGATTGATTTTGGCAAATCGGCATGTGCCACCCAACGGATATCAGGTTTATCCACGCCCATGCCAAAGGCCACCGTGGCCACCACGATTAGACCTTCTTCCTTATTAAAGCGTTCCTCAACCACGCGCCGATCAACGGGATCCATTCCCCCATGATAGAAACAGGTTTGGTGCCCTTCGTCCGCCAATGCCTTGGCCAGGCTTTCGGTTTTTGCTCGTGTTCCGCAATACACAATCCCCGACTGCCCACGCCGTGCATCTGCATAATCAACAATCTGTCGACGCGGGTTGTTTTTAACAGCAAAGGCCAGATGAATGTTTGGGCGATCAAATCCACGTAAAAATGTTTTTGGCGGATGATCATCAAACAAGCGCGTGACAATTTCCGCACGTGTTTCGGCATCTGCGGTGGCCGTAAAGGCAGACAGTGGGACACCCAACTGTCTGCGCAACTCACCAATCTTCAAATAATCGGGACGAAAATCGTGACCCCACTGACTGACGCAATGGGCCTCATCCACCGATATCATACCGACACGATACCGACGTAATACCGACGTGATTTGTGCGGACCCCAAACGCTCGGGTGCGAGGTACAAAAGACGCAGGGAGCCATCCTCAAGTCCGGCGAAAATTTCATCATTTTCTTCTTGAGTATTTGCCGATGTCAGCGCCCCTGCCCCGACACCGATGGAACGCAATGCACGGACCTGATCGCGCATCAATGCGATCAGCGGGGATACCACAATCGTCATACCATCGCGTAACAGGGCAGGTAATTGATAACAAAGGGATTTTCCACCGCCTGTGGGCATAATGGCCAGGACATTTTCGCCCTGTGTAACCGCATCAACAATATCTTTTTGCCCAGGTCTGAATTCATCAAACCCGAATACATCGCGCAAAACTGCTGATGCCTGCGTCATTATTTACCTTGGTTACTGCTCTTTTTCGCAATGTCCCATAGGTCAATGACCATGACAAGGCACGGAATTGCTAAATATCGCAGGTGTTTGTTTTAATTAAAGAAACGCGCGAAAAATTTCTGGAAGAATGTAATTTTGCAGTGAAATGACAATTATAAACGCCACCAAAGGCGCCAAATCCATTGGGCGTGTATCTGGCAAAATTCGGCGAATTGGTTGGTAGATCGGCTCAAGCAATTTGTTCAAACCAATCCAAATTTGCGCCACCAAAGGCTGATGAAGATTAAGAACCTGAAAATTGATAAGCCAACTCATGATGATGTGGATAATCATCATAAAATACACAACACTTAGGATCAGTTGCAAAGGTCCGTAAATTGCCATCATGGTGAATACTCCTTGGTTACACAGGAGGTAAGGTTTTTTGCGACAAAGAACAAGAGCGCGCTGACTTTATTGGTTACCCGAAATATATGCATCGATCGCCACAATCTGTTCTTGGGTAAGTTTGAGACCCAGCCTTGTGCGCCGCCACACAAAGTCATCTGCCGTTTGAACAAATTCGTTTTCAATGCCCCAATCCAGTTCTGCCGCGGTAACATCATATCCAAAATCTTGATATTTATCAGGCGTTTGCGCAACCGCGGCAATGATTTTTGCGGCATTCGTTCCATACATGCGCACCATGCGCGTGGCCCAAGAAGGTGTCAGAAAATCATAGGTGTACAACAGATTTTCGACCAATGCATCAAACCCGTCGACGTCAAAATCACCGCCAGGAAGTGGCACGCGTTTTGTCCATGGCCCAGATTTGGTGCCCAGCGCATTTTCAATTTCAACCAACGCGCTTTCCGCTAATTTTCGATAGGTTGTGATTTTCCCG
Source organism: Paracoccaceae bacterium (assembly GCA_022424725.1). Taxonomy (GTDB): domain Bacteria; phylum Pseudomonadota; class Alphaproteobacteria; order Rhodobacterales; family Rhodobacteraceae; genus HIMB11. The sequence goes on along the minus strand of JAKMGV010000007.1, from coordinate 10,089 downwards.
CCAAAGATATTCAATACGGGTGCTTGCCCATCTGAATTATCAACTTTTAACACATAATCCCGCGTCGCGGCCGATGCGGATGACGCCCCATCGTCATAAAGCGGGCGCACACCTGAAAACGTCCAAACAATATCATCCTTGTTCACTGGATTTTCAAAATATTGCGAGGCAAAATTCAATAAATATGCCTGTTCTTCGGCGCTGCATTCCACGGGTGCATTTGGATCTCTGTGGTCCTGATCCGTTGTGCCGATCAGGGTGAAATCATTTTCATAGGGAATCGCAAAAATAATGCGCCCATCCGTTCCTTGAAAAAAATAGGCCTTGTTATGATCATATAACTTGCGGGTGACGATATGACTGCCACGAACCAATCGCACGCCTTCATTGGTTTTTAATCCCAGTGTTTGCCCCAACAATTCACCAACCCACGGACCTGCCGCATTCACGATCATTTTCGTCGTGATTTCGTGTCTAACTTGGGACTTTTGATCCAACAGAGTAACACTCCAATGATCTGCCTGTCGGCTGGTCGCAACCACCTTGTTACGCGTCATGATCGTTGCGCCACGCTGTTTTGCATCCTGTGCATTCAATGTCACAAGCCGAGAATCTTCTATCCAGCAATCAGAATATTCAAACGCTTTTTTGAAGGAATTTTTCAGAACGCGGCCCTCTTCCGCACTGCGCAAATTCAACGTTCTGGTCGCGGGCAAAACCTCTCGGCCACCCATGTGGTCATATAGAAACAGACCCAGTCGAATTAACCAATCAGGCCTGCGGCCCTTCATCCACGGCATGATCTTTTGCAACAATCGTGATGTCGGCGTGCTGTTATCAAATCGCATGTCGGGCGCGACTGGCAAAACAAAACGCATTGGCCAACTGATGTGCGGCATGGCATGCAGCAAAAGTTCGCGTTCAATCAGCGCCTCTTTCACCAATCGGAACTCAAAATATTCTAGGTAACGAAGTCCACCATGAAATAGTTTCGTAGATGCCGATGATGTTGCCGAGGCAAGGTCATTCATCTCGGCCAGACCCACGCGATACCCACGTCCGACTGCATCACGTGCGATGCCACACCCGTTAATACCGCCCCCGATAATAAAGACATCAAAATCATAATCAGACATCTTAAACGCCCCCTAACCGACTTGGGGCGTTTATGTCCGCATTTTCGCTTTTGGTCAATAATGTTCGTTTATGATCGTTTTATAAAATAATGGCTTGACCTGTACGCGCGCTTTCTTGGGCTGCTTGACCCATGCGAACCGCCCACATTCCATCATTCAGCGACACTTCTGGCTGCCCACCATTGCGCACCATATCAACAAATTTTTGATGTTGATAAAAGGTTGATCCATTGTGATCCCCCGCGGCCAAAATTGTTGGATCGACGGGAATTTCCTTTTCGATTGGGCCTTTGGGGTTACGCGGGCTGACAATTAACTTGGGCGTTGGGCTGGGCCCCAATGTTTCTGTGGGCCAAAATCGTTCGGGACCGGGCACAAGGGACTCAATAATGCCATCAGGCCCAGTAGCAATAATATGTTCCTGAAATTCGGCACCCTCGGCAAACATGCACAATTCTAACATGGCGCGCGCACCGCTTGCGAAATCGACGATCACGTATCCATGATCCCAAATATCAGGCACCTGACCATCATAGGTTTCATTTAAATGATTTACGGCTTGTCCACCCGACGCCATGACGCGAACGGGATCTGATTTCAAAATTAAACGCATTAAATCGAAAAAGTGGCAGCATTTTTCAACGAATGTACCGCCACTGTTTGCGTTGAAACGGTTCCAATCCCCAACCTTTTCCAAGAACGGGAAGCGGTGTTCACGAATGGTCAACATCCGTGTGCCACCAGTGGATGCATCCAAATTATCAATCAGTGCCGCAACAGGCGGCATATAGCGGTATTCCATGGCAACCCAGACTGGTGCTGAATACTGCGCAGCAAATTGTTTGATCCGTTCTGCCCCATCTTCTTGGGTGAATAGGGGTTTTTCCATCAGAATCGGGCGATGGGGTGCGTCCAATGCGCATTCCAACTGACGCAAATGTTCGTGATTTGGCGAGACCACCAACAAGCAATCAATATCGGGGTCATGTAAAACGTCCCCTTCACTTTCAACAAACTTCGCCTTGGGCGCTAACTCAGCCGCCGCTGCACGCATCTCTGCGTCGGGTTCAAAAATAACTGTCGCCTCAACATCAGGCAGCAGTGCGATATTGCGCAGATGCTCTTGGCCCATCATGCCGCAACCGATTATTCCGTATTTAACCGTTTTCATAACTGCTCCTATTTTATGCGTGCCACATATTGGGCAACGTTTGAGTTGATCCAGCTTTTGGAAAATTCAACGGGTTGATCGCGCTGATCAAAACTCAGCCGATCCACGCAGACAGTGGTGTCATCAAGGTACAAATATTCTGGACACCACGCTGGTTTTGACTGCAATCCAATGCGATCCTCGACCCGCGCGATCCATAGATCAAGCGATTTGCGATAATACACATAAAGCGCTTCGTTTAGATCGGCGGGGGTGATGTTTTTTGCATGATTTGCATCTAACCAAATCTCTTCCAGCACGGCTGGAATGTCGTTCAAATACCGCATGCGGCGAATCCTGAAACCGTCAATATTAGACCCGAAATAGGGAAATTTTGTGGGTTTGGGTTGCTTGGACACATCCAGAATTTCTGCCCGAGGAAGCCCGCCACCTTCTAACAATTCCACGCGAAAGAAGGAATAAATCGAATTCACTTCTGACTTGGATCGAATGTAATTCCCCGATCCTTGGACCCGCTCTAACAACCCCTGCCGCTCTAATTCAGACAATGCTTTGCGCAATGTACCAACGGATGTTGATAATTGCGCTGCTAGGTCGCGTTCCGTGGGCAGGCGCGCACCATCCTCGAGGCGACCCGCGGCGATATCGCGGATCAGCAGTTCATTAATCTGAAGATATTTTGGCAGGCTTTGTTGGGTGCTCATCTGGTCCAGAATAAAAAATTGATACACTATTGATCTACTATAAATCTGATGCTACGCAAGTGGTAATTCAATGGATGAGGTTGTCATGACGATTGTTCCCATAACATCGCCAGATTTAGACGCAGTTGAGGTGTCATGGTTTTCTGCCCTGTGTTCAGATGACTATCAATTTTTGGGGCAACCTGATGGATCGCTGCGTTCATCATGGGATCACTGCAGCACAATTGTAAAAACCGCAGAAGAACACGGATTTCGCAATATTTTATGTCCCTCTTCCTATCAGGTTGGTCAAGACACACTCAGCTTTGTCGCAGGCTGTGGCCCAATTACTGATCGGATCAATATGCTCGCCGCCGTGCGTTGCGGCGAAATGCAGCCCATCATGCTGGCCCGTACCATCGCGACACTGGATCACATGATGCACGGACGATTGACCGTGAACATCATCAGCAGCGATTTTCCAGGTGAAAAGGCGGATAGTGCATTTCGCTATCAGCGTTCGCGCGAGGTGGTTGAAATCCTGAAACAGGCCTGGACGCAGGAAGAAATCAACTATCAAGGTGAGGTATATAATTTCCAAGGGCTAACAACGGACCCGGCAAAACCGTATCAAACGGGCGGCCCACTACTATATTTTGGCGGATATTCCCCCTCCGCGCTGGAATTGTGTGGTCAGCACTGTGACGTATATTTGATGTGGCCCGAGCCCAAAGAGCAAATCGCAGAGCGGATGAAGGCCGTGAATGCCGTGGCAGAGCGTTATAATCGCACATTAGACTATGGTTTGCGTGTTCACGTGATCGTCCGTGATACCGAAGCAGAAGCAAAAGAATACGCAGATTATATTGTTTCAAAGCTCGACGATGAACATGGTCGTAAAATCCGCGAACGAGCACTAGACAGCACATCCCTGGGCGTTTCACATCAGGCGAAAAACCGCGATATCGCGGATGAGTTTGGATATGTCGAACCCCACCTTTGGACAGGTGTAGGGCGCGCACGTTCAGGGTGTGGAGCGGCCATTGTTGGGTCTGCTGATCAAGTTCTGAGCGAGCTTGAAGCCTATCAAAAAATGGGCATTCGCGCTTTCATTTTGTCGGGCTACCCACATATTGACGAATGCAAACATTTTGGCACCAAAGTGCTGCCGAACATGAAAACATGTTCGCTGCCACATGCATATGGTCGCGTGCCATCAGAAACACCAATGACGCCACTGGGCACAGGAGTTAGAAAATAATGGAACGTATTTCCCTGAATAAAGAGGTCAGCCTGTCACGTATCGTCTATGGCATGTGGCGATTAGGTGATGACGAATATACCAATCCAGAGCACGTGCGCGCCAAAATCGATGCAAGTTTGGATCAGGGCATCACGTCATTTGATCAGGCCGATATTTACGGTGGGTATCAGGCCGAAGAAATTCTGGGAAATGCGCTGTCTGGATCAGCTTTGCGCAACAAAATGGAAATTGTCACGAAATGCGATATCATCGCGCCTGTTGGTCGATACGCAGATGCACGTGTAAAATATTATGACACTTCGCGCGATCACATCATGGCATCTGTTGACCATTCACTTCGTTTGATGGGCATTGATCACGTTGATTTGCTGCTGATCCACCGCCCTGACCCATTGATGGATCACCACGAAACAGGGGCCGCATTGGACGAAGTCATAGCATCGGGCAAGGTTCGCAGTGTTGGCGTATCGAATTTCCGACCCTATGATTGGGAACTTTTGCAATCAGCTATGAAAAATAAGCTTGTGACCAATCAAATTGAACTGAGTGTTCTGGCGCATGACTCCTTTGTGAATGGTGATGTCGCCTTTCATCAGCGGATCGGGACACCATTGATGGCTTGGTCGCCATTGGCGGGTGGTGCGCTGTTTTCTGGCGATCATCCGGACGTCATGAGCGCCCTATCAAAAGTGGCATCAGAAAATAATGTCGATGAAACCGCTGTTGCGATTGCATGGCTCTTGGCACATCCCTCTCGCATACTACCTGTGCTTGGTACGAATTCACTTGAGCGGATAAAAGGCATGTCAGACGCATTAGACGTAAAAATGGATCGCCAAACATGGTATGAAATTTACACGGCCGCGCTTGGACGTGAAGTTGCGTAAGGATAAAGATGACAACGCCAACAAGCTTTGATGAGCGCGCGTTTCGCGATGCATTGGGTCATTTCGCTACAGGTGTGACCATTGTTACATGTAACGGCCCAGACGGACCCATGGGCATCACCGCGAATAGTTTTGCTAGCCTATCACTCGATCCGCCTCTTGTACTTTGGTCACCTGCGAAATCATCGCGGCGCTATGATGCGTTTGTAAATGCGTCCGAATACGCCATCCACATCGCATCCTATGATCAGATGGATTTATGTCGTGCATTTGCGATGTCGGCAGATGGATTGGATGATACAGAATGGCATCAATCCGCGACGGGATGTCCATATTTGCCAGGGGGTGTTGCGCGCTTTATGTGTACACAACACGCAACCTTTGATGGTGGGGACCACACCATTATCGCTGGCAAGGTTGTTGATTTTGAAATGCTAGAGGGTGCACCTTTGGTCTTTTGCAAAGGAACATATCGCGCCGGGTAATGCGCATCACTGCTGAACAGGACCAGTAGACGCGCCCAGAACCAACTCTGCCTCTAAAAGCATTTCTGCTCTTGGTGCATTTGGGTTTTCAATTCTGTCAATGAGCATTTGCGCCGCAATACGCCCCGCCTTTCTCACCGATGAACGGGTCGCGGTAAAGATGGGGATTTGTTGTCCATTATTCAGATAAGACAGTTCGTCATCGTGGGTTACAATTGACACCTGTTTCCCCAACGTCAAACCAAGTTCTTGGACCGCACGTCGCACACCGATAGCCGAAATCATTGAAGCCGTCAAAATTGCCGTTGGAGGTGATTTCTGCAATAGCATTTCTTTTGCTACCATATATCCATAAACCTCGGTCATTTCAGCTCCCTTCACCAGGTTGCCATTGACTGCAACTCCACGGGATTCCAATGCCTCACAATATCCAAGGTAACGACGTTGTGCAAAATCCAAGGTTGCCAGTCCATTTATAAGAGCAATTTTTCTATGCCCTAAATCCAATAGAAATTCTGTCGCTCGTCGAAATGCGCTCCGATTATTGACATCAACCCAGCTGTAATTTGCGTTTGATCTAGACGATCGTCCGTGCACAACAAACGGTATTCCCAGTTTCTCCAATATATCAATGCGTTCATCACTGATCTTTGGTGCCTGCAAAACGACACCGTCGACAACACCTCTTCGCAAGAGCGAATTATATATGTCCGACTCTTCCTCATTTTTCACCAACGAAAATAACATATCGTATTTGTTTGCTTTATAAACCTCAGAAGCGCCTGCGATAAAATCTCCAAAAATAGGATTGACGAGTTCATGGCTCGTTGCTTCAGATAAAACATGACCGATCGTCATCGATCGTCCAGTCGCAAGAGTGGATGCTCCGCGATTGGGACTATAATTGTATTTGCGTGCCGCCTGTTCGATACGCTGACGCGTTTTTTCACTTACTTCTGGATAACCATTTAAGGCACGTGAAATGGTAGTCTGAGAGACTCCCAAAACTTCAGACAACTGCCTTAAATTCACATGTTTCTCCATTTTCAAAGCGGTTTGAATTATTAGTTCGTATATTGCGTTTCATCGTATTTGTAAATTTTATTTTATTCGTTGACATTTTTGAAATAACTATGATTTTTCCCTTGAAATCATGAATTACTTGTTGACAAATTTTGGATTTTGTTCAGAAGTTGCACACGTCCCAAAGCGCTTTCAATAGAAAAGAAATCTGCTTACACTCGTGATCAGCAGATCTCTACACGGCGGATTTGGTGCAAACACAGCTTGACCTCGAAAACGAGGAAATGTTAGCGGTAGCTATTAGCGCAGAAGTGCATCCCGTGTACCGATGTGCGAACAGGTGGTCTCCACCTAACATAAAAAATTGGGAGAAATTTTTATGACTATCAACTTCAAAACACTGGGTGCGGCGGCTGTTGCATCTTTCACGCTTGCAGGCGTTGCAAGTGCTGACGTGTGTGACACACCATCAAAATTGGGTGACCTAGGTCGCTTTGACGGTGAAGTCATCACAATCGCGGGCTCTATGGAGGGCAAGGACGAGGAGATGCTAACAAACACTGTTAGCTGCTTTGAAAAAGCAACTGGCGCAGTTGTTAAGTATTCAGGCTCTCGTGACTTTGCGGCATTGATCGTTGCAGATCTTCGCTCAAATAACGCACCAAACATCGCAATCTTCCCTCAGCCAGGTTTGGCGGGTGACATGGCGAAAGAAGGCCACCTTGTGCCACTAGGTCAGGCATCAGCGGACTGGATGGCGGCAAACTACGGTGCGGGCCAATCATGGGTTGATCTTGGTACATACGCAAACGCGGACGGCAACAAAAACTTCTATGGTTTTGCGTTCAAAATGGACCTGAAATCATTGGTTTGGTATTCACCAGAGCAGTTCGAAGACAACGGTTATGAAATTCCATCAACTATGGAAGAGCTAATCGCATTGTCAGACCAAATGGTTGCAGACGGCAACACACCATGGTGTATCGGTGTGGAATCTGGCAACGCGACTGGTTGGACAGCGACAGACTGGATGGAAGACTTGATGCTGCGCACAACGTCTCCTGAAAACTACGACCGCTGGGTGTCAAACGACCTACCGTTCAACAGCCCAGAAGTATTGAACGCGATGGAAGTATATGGCCAATTCTCACGCAATGACGATTATGTTGCGGGTGGTGCGTCATCTGTTGCGACAACATTCTTTGGCGACGCGCCAAAGGGTCTATTCTCATCACCAGCAAGCTGCATGATGCACCGCCAGGCGTCATTCATTCCAGCGTTCTTCCCGAAAAAAGGTGAAGAAGTTGCAAACGGTGAAGCAGACTTCTTCTACTTCCCACCATATGCGTCAATCGATCTAGGTAACCCTGTTTTGGGTGCGGGTACTCTTTGGACAATGACCAAAGACTCACCTGCGACACGTGCCTTCTTTGAGTACATGAAAGAAGCATCAGCACACGAAGCATGGATGTCACAAGGTACATTCCTTACTGCGCACAAAGGTGCAGACCTAAGCGCATACGCGACACCAGCGCTTCGTAAGCAAGGTGAAATTCTGTCAAACGCAACAACATTCCGCTTTGACGCATCTGACCTTATGCCAGGTGCGATCGGTGCGGGCGCGTTCTGGTCAGAGATGACAGCCTTTGCAAACGGTCAAGATGCAAAATCAACTGCCGACAATATTCAGGCAGCTTGGGACGCAATCAAGTAATTTAGATTGCAGACACTATAGCGAAGGGGCGCGCGATTGCGCCCTTTCCTCAATTTGAAACATCATTAAATCGTTTCGGACCTACTCATGCGTTCAATTAGACCTGTAATCGCCGGCAATGGTTTGGCAATCATATTAACCGTTGTCTTTCTTCTGCCCACAACAGCCGTTGTCGCCTTTGTCGCGACTGGGCCGATTGATGACTTTTTTGCAAATATTGGTATTTGGCTGCATCACACGAACGAATGGTCATTTCCGGAATTTGACACCATTGAACGTTTTTCAAAAATCGGTTTCGCAATCCGCGCTATCTTTATCGCGGTTGGTATTTCATTTCTGTATTTCTGGATTTCAAACTGGTTAAACATGGGGCTTGCGCGTGTATCGTCGCGGGGTTCCCTTGGTCGTCAATCAACAATTATCGAGGCGATCCAGCCTTGGATTTTTGTTGGTCCTGCGCTTGTTTTATTACTTCTATTCCTGTTAATCCCCGCCTTTTCAACGCTTAGTATTTCGTTCCAAGAGGCGGATGGAACACCAACTGTCCGCAATTATGCGTTCCTTTGGGATGAATCCGCATTGGGTTATCTGCAATTCCGCTTGGCGATGCGAAACAGTTTGATGTGGCTAATCCTTGTGCCGACGTGCTGCATCTCTTTGGGTTTGTTGATCGCGGTATTAGCGGACTCAGTGCGCTGGGGTATTGTTGCCAAAACGCTGATCTTTGTACCGTTGGCAATTTCGTTTGTGGGGGCCGCGGTAATTTGGCGAAATATCTTTGCCGGTGGCGGGATTGAGGCGCAGCAAACTTTAAACGGTGTCACGCCTTCCTATCAAATCGGTTTGTTAAAAGCCCTGCTTGGTCATACCGCAGAATACAACGAACCGCTGTATAATCTGAAATTTTGGGGCAACTTTTTTCTTATGTGGATTTTGGTTTGGGTCCAAACTGGATTTGCCATGGTCATTTTTTCGGCCGCACTGCGCGGTGTCCCACAAGACACCATTGAAGCCGCGACAATCGATGGGGCCAATCCATTCCAACTGTTTTTCCGCGTAAAGCTGCCGCAGATTTATTCAACCGTTTTGGTTGTTTGGACAACACTTGTCATTTTGGTGCTAAAGGTATTCGACATTCCCTATGCCCTGTCCGCGAATGACGATGACAAACTGTTGCTGGCGACGATGATGGAAAATGCGCGGAACAACTGGTCAATCGGTGGTGATAATGTTGACAACCTGTTTGCCTCAATTGCCGTAATGCTGATGCTGACGGTTGTTCCAAACATGATTTTCAATGCGTGGCGCATCCGCCGCGAACAAAAAGAACTTGGTCATTAAGGGGTAGGCGAGATGGTTGCACGATCACTTAGACACGTTGTGCTAGCGCTAATTGTATTCATTTGGGTTGTCCCATTTGTTGCGCTTGTTTCGACATCGCTTCGCTCGGAAACAGCGTCGAAGACGTCAGGTTTCTGGACGGCCTTTACACCGACCGAATTGGGTCATCGCTTTAGCACGCACGAAAAAGGTGAGGCTGAAAAACTGACGGTGATGATGGGAAATATTTTTGAACGTCTCAATAAAGATGATCCCAGCTTTCCTGTAACAGGCGAAGTAAATTCCATCCTATTCAAGGGGCGCGTACCTGACCCCGAGAATCCAGACAAAACCAAGCTGATCCGCAAACTGGTTCCCCCTGGTGAGGTTATGGATGTGCGCGGCG
>JAKMGV010000216.1 GCA_022424725.1 Paracoccaceae bacterium | reverse complement strand
CGAATCGCTCTGCCCAAGTTAGGAGACCTATATGGCCGCTTCTGAGAACGAAGATCGCAAAACGGATGATCAGGAAACAGAAGTTTCCCTTGATATGAGCCAAGCGCAAATTAAGCGTATGATCGCCGAGGCGCGTGACCGAGGTTACATCACATACGATCAGTTGAATACTGTTTTGCCGCCGGATCAGGTGTCTTCTGAACAGATCGAGGATGTGATGTCGATGCTGTCGGAAATGGGCATCAACATTATCGAAGACGATGAAGTCGAAGACGAAGACCGCGGCCCAACCGATTTGGTCACCACAGGCACCAAGGACGTTGCGGTTTCCACGGGTGAAACAGAAAAGCTAGACCGTACCGATGACCCAGTGCGCATGTATTTGCGCGAAATGGGGTCTGTTGAACTTCTCAGCCGTGAAGGTGAGATTGCCATTGCCAAGCGGATCGAGGCAGGGCGCAATACGATGATCCTGGGCCTGTGCGAAAGCCCATTGACGTTCCAAGCGATCACCATCTGGCGCGAAGAATTGTTGACCGAAGACATTTTGTTGCGCGATGTTATCGACCTTGAGGCGACATTTGGCAATCAAATGGACGAAGATGGCGTTGAACCAGTGATTGACAGCACAGGTGCAGCACCCGCAGCGGCCAACAAAACAGAAGAACCCGAATACGACGCAGACGGCAATCCAATTGCAAAAGATGATGATGACGACGATGAACAGTCAAACATGTCATTGGCCGCAATGGAAGCAGCGCTAAAACCCAAGGTTTTGGAAACGCTGGAACGTATCGCCATTGACTATGAGCGTTTGTCCGAAATGCAAGATATCCGTATCTCCGCGACCTTGAATGAAGGTGCTGCGATGACGGATAAAGAAGAAGAGACATATCAATCCCTACGCTCTGAAATTGTGGACTTGGTGAATGAATTGCACCTGCACAACAATCGGATCGAGGCGTTGATTGATCAGCTTTATGGTATCAACCGTCGGATCATGCAAATCGATAGTGCCATGGTGAAATTGGCCGACCAAGCGCGCATCAACCGCCGCGAGTTTATCGAAGAATACCGTGGACGCGAATTGGACCCCAGCTGGTTGGATGATATGGCCGAGAAAACGGGTCGTGGCTGGCAGATGTTCATTGAACGCTCTCGCGATAAGGCAGAGGATTTGCGTTCTGACATGGCGCAAGTGGGTCAATACGTTGGTTTGGATATCTCTGAATTCCGCCGCATCGTATCCCAAGTTCAAAAGGGTGAAAAAGAAGCGCGTCAGGCCAAGAAAGAAATGGTCGAGGCGAACCTGCGTCTTGTGATCTCGATTGCCAAAAAATACACAAACCGCGGTCTTCAGTTCTTGGATCTGATCCAGGAGGGGAACATCGGTCTGATGAAAGCGGTCGATAAATTTGAATATCGCCGCGGGTACAAATTCTCGACCTATGCGACATGGTGGATCCGTCAGGCGATCACACGTTCCATCGCGGATCAGGCGCGGACAATTCGTATTCCTGTGCACATGATCGAAACGATCAACAAATTGGTCCGTACAGGGCGCCAGATGCTGCATGAAATTGGTCGTGAACCAACACCAGAGGAATTGGCAGAAAAACTGCAAATGCCACTGGAAAAAGTGCGCAAAGTTATGAAAATCGCGAAAGAGCCGATTTCACTGGAAACACCGATTGGCGACGAAGAAGATAGCCAATTGGGTGATTTCATCGAGGATAAGAACGCAATCCTACCATTGGACAGCGCGATCCAAGAAAACCTGAAAGAAACGACAACGCGGGTTTTGTCATCCCTAACGCCACGGGAAGAACGCGTTTTACGGATGCGTTTCGGCATTGGCATGAACACCGACCACACCTTGGAAGAAGTGGGCCAACAGTTCAGCGTGACGCGCGAACGTATCCGCCAGATCGAGGCGAAAGCGCTGCGCAAGCTGAAACACCCCAGCAGATCGCGCAAATTGCGATCCTTCCTAGATCAATAAATTTTATCAGGGCATCCAAATTTGGATGCCCTTTTTTTCTTGATTGCAAACAATGATGCAGACCACCTTTACAATCCAAACCAATGGTCAGGGTCTCTATGAATTTACGGATCAGGTAGTGTCTTGGGTGCGGGGGGCTGGTGTCCTGACTCTTTTCATCCAACACACGTCAGCCAGCATTCTGGTTCAGGAAAACGCAGACCCCGAGGTGTGCATGGATTTAACCAACTACTTTCGCAGGTTGGTCCCATCTGCAAATGATCCTTCAATGCACTACCTCACCCACCGCTATGAAGGGGATGATGATATGCCTGCGCATATTAAGGCGGCGATGTTACCCGTCTCCATTCAGATCCCTGTGATGGAAGGGCAGTTGGCATTGGGGACATGGCAGGGAATATATCTATTTGAACACCGTGATGCGCCGCACCATCGTCGCGTGATTGCAACCCTTAGCTAGGTCGTCAGCCTGTACCAATTTCTAAATCTAGCGGCAGAAAATCGGGTCTACCCAAACCCTAGCGGATATCCTATAGTCGCTGTGGATAAGTTTATGTGATGACCCCTGTGTGGTGTCAAAACGACTAAAGATTACGAAAGGTGCAGGCATGCGTTGTCCGTTTTGTGGGAATATCGACACTCAGGTCAAGGATTCACGTCCAGCTGAGGATCACGTTTCAATTCGTCGTCGTCGATTTTGTTCTGCCTGCGGGGGGCGTTTCACCACCTATGAACGCGTACAATTGCGCGACTTGGTCGTGATTAAATCCAATGGCCGTCGCGAGGATTTTGAACGCGAGAAGTTAGAGCGGTCTATTCGCATCGCGCTGCAAAAACGCCCTGTTGAACATGAGCGCATGGAACAGATGATTTCAGGGATTGTGCGACGTTTGGAAAGCATGGGTGAAACCGATATTCAGTCCAAAATGATCGGCGAAATCGTGATGGAGGCCTTAGCCCGTATTGATACGGTGGCCTATGTGCGCTTTGCCTCTGTTTACAAAAACTTCCAAGAGGCGGATGATTTCGACAAATTCGTTTCTGAACTGCGTCCAAAAACAGCAGAAGAAGAATAGTCGATGTCCCACGAACGGTTCATGGCGCACGCGCTTGCCCTTGGGCGGCGTGGGCTTGGGCGCGTGTGGCCCAATCCCGCTGTGGGATGCGTGATTGTTCAAGACGGTCGAATTGTTGGGCGCGGGTTTACGCAACCGGGCGGACGCCCCCATGCAGAAACAATGGCACTGGCGCAGGC
>JAKMGV010000072.1 GCA_022424725.1 Paracoccaceae bacterium | reverse complement strand
GAATGCCAAACGGGCGATACCAAAATCACCTCACCCTTGGCGCCGTCCAACACGGCCACGACCGAGGGGCGCAAAAACAGCGCATCCGGCACACCAATGGGATCGGGATTGATGTTGGGCAAATGTTCGATATGGCGCACCATATCGTAACCCAAATACCCAAACAGGCCCGCTGCGGATTGTGGCAGCTCGGCAGGTAAATCAATATGGCTTTCTGTCAAAAGCGCACGAAATTCATCAAGTGGTTTTCCAACTTGGGAGACAAAGGCATCTTCGTCATAGCGTGCGTTGCGATTGATTGACGACGTTGCCCCAACGCATTTCCAAATCAGATCGGGTTTTATGCCAACGATGGAATAGCGGCCGCGCACCTCGCCCCCAGTGACAGATTCCAACATAAAGCTGTCTTTTTGCGCGCCTCCCAGTTTCAGCATAAGCGAAACAGGCGTATCCAAATCAGCGGCTAGTCGTGTATAAATAACCTGATTTACGCCCTTTGCATAACCCTGTGCAAATGCGTCAAACTCTGGTGTAATTGCCATGGTTCATCCTATTGGAAATTCGCGTGAACCGCGTTCAACGCCTGTTGGTCCAATGAAATGCCCGCACGTGCCTGAATTTGACGCGCAAATGCGGCATACATATCATTGGAAAGGGTTGCGTTGAATTGTGATGACAGAGCGTTGCGAATTGTGGCCGCGTCCTCGGATGTGACATCGCCTGCGTCAATTGCGTTCAGTGTGATTACAACAACCTCTGACCCATCGGTAATCGCCTCGGACTGACCAATCGCTAATTCAAAGGCTTTGGCCAAGATGGCAGGTGTTGCACTGCTTCCGAATTCGTCACGGCGCAGGCCTGTTAATTCCTCGGTCGCTAAATCAAGCTGAACGGTGCCTTTGGCCACATCGTTTCCAAGAGATGTAAGCGCCGCTGCCGTTTCATCGCCGCGCCAATCGCTCAGCACCGTATCACGCGCGTCTTCAAACGGAATTGGGGCAGGGGCGATGATTTCGTTCAAGCGAAGGGCGAAAATGCCACCATCCTCTAACATCGTCAGTGTGGGGAAATCGCGCTCTGTCACGGCCTCGGCCGCTTGACGGAAGCTTGGATATGCGGTGATGTCATCTAGTGCGTTTGCGTGAAATTCAACGCGGCCCAAACGCAGACCATAATCTGCCTCAAGCTCTTCTAATGTTGCGCCCGCGGCCAATGTGTCATCCACCTGACCAATCATTGCGTCAATCTGACGACGCGCCAGATCAAGCGCCAATTCGTCTTCCAATTCGCCGCGCGCATCTTCCAGTGTAACGGTTTGCGCATCCAGAATTCCATTGACACGGAACAGCGCAGGTCCAAGGTCACTGTCAAATGGGCCAACGATATCGCCAACCGATGCTGTAAAAACCGCGTCCGCCGCGGCGTCCAATGCATCGCGCGCCACATCCCCCAAATCAACGTCATCCAATGTCAAACCACGTGCCTGAACCAAATCGTCAAACGTTTGTGCGCCTGACGTGATTTGTGACAATGCATCTGTCGCGCCCGCCTGATCAATGAACACCAACCGTTCGACCAAGCGACGTTCGGGTTGTTGGTATTGATCGATGCGGTTGTCATACTCTGCCTGTAAAGCGGCCTGATCCACCTGAATTTGATCAATCAACATATCGGGGCTAAGCACGGCGTATGTGATATCCTTGCGTTCTGGCTGTGTGTAATTCGCGATATTATCAGTGTAATAGGCATTCAAAACATCGTCTGTAGGATCTGTAATTGGCGTTGTCAGGTTTTCTGCTGACATCCGCGCGATTGTGAAATCACGTGTCTCCATCAGGAACGCCAAAACCGTTTCGGTTGCAATGTCATCCATTGTGTTGCCGGCCAATACCGCGCCCTGCAACAATGTGCGCGCGCTTTCTGCGCGAATGGCCGCCTCAAACTCGGCCTCGGTATATCCTGCGCCTTCAAGT
Organism: Paracoccaceae bacterium; assembly: GCA_022424725.1. GTDB lineage: Bacteria > Pseudomonadota > Alphaproteobacteria > Rhodobacterales > Rhodobacteraceae > HIMB11. The sequence goes on along the minus strand of JAKMGV010000072.1, from coordinate 6,487 downwards.
GACAGTTGATAGTTCTGGCGATCAAATTGACCGTCTAGACCACGAAAGGCGTTGATTTCCATGATTTGGTTGCGCACCGCATCATCCCCAACAGATAGGGAAATTGCCGCGGCCTCATTCTCAAGCGCCTTTTCCTGAACCAGGCGCGAAAGAACACGATCAGGAATGCCAAAGGCTTGTGCTTCACTAAACGAAAGAACGCGGCCAAACTGTGCCTCGCTTGCGCGAAGTTCGTTTTGCAATCCGCGGGCATAGTCATCCACGGGGATTTCCGTATCGCCCACCGATCCAACGGATTGGATTGATCCATTAAAGCTGACTGCGCCAAATCCTAATAGCCCCACCATGACAAAGCCCATCATGATCCATGTTAGGAATTTTGGCAGTCCAGTCTTTTTCTCTGACATGTTGTCCCCTTGTCGCGATCCGCAAACGTGTTTCTGTTTTGTCCGTATTCTTAAGCAGGCTTTTCGGCAGGGGCAAGGCGAATGCTCACATCAATCAGACGATCGACAAAAGTTTCGATGGTTTCCCCGTCAATATTGGCAAATGCCACACGCAAATGATTGTGCCCAAGGCGGGTTTCATTAGGACTGAAAAACGCACCGGGCAGGGCAAGGACATGGCCGTGTTGTAACAACGCTTGCGCCGCTGCAATTGAAGACATGTTGAAAGGATGCGCAACATAGGCAAAATAGGCCCCTGAACCGAGCAATTTCCAACCATAGGGCAGAAGGCGCTCAAAGGCCTTTCGAAACTGGGTCAGTTTCTGAATGGTCTGTTGGCGCTCTTGCTCGACCCAATCATCCAAATTCTCCAATCCCCACTGCGCCGCAAATTGGCCCGTTTGCGCGGGGCAAATTGTAACCGTATCCAAGAATTTTTCGATTTCGGTGATTTGATGAGGGGATGCGATAACCGCGCCGACGCGATGCCCCGTTAAGCGATACGCCTTGGAAAAGGAATAAAGGACAATCAAATGATCCTGCGCGGCAGGGTGGGACCAAAGTGTATGGACATCATCAATGGTGCGAAAATCCAAATAGGTTTCATCGATGATTAGCTTTACATTATATTTCTGCGCTAAGAACAAGAAATCATGTAATAAATCATCTGAATACTCAACGCCCGCAGGGTTGTTTGGCGTGACCAAACAGATCGCGCGGGTTTTGTCAGTGATCAATTTTTCCGCATCCTGCGGATCAGGGATCAGGGTTTCATCACAATAAAGCGCACGGGTGTTCACATGGGACAATGTCAGCCACATGTCGTGGTTAAAATACCATGGTGCTGTTAGGATCACATCATCGCCTGCTTGACACAGACTGGCAATTGCCGCGCAAAACGCCTGATTACACCCTGAAGTAATCGAAATATTTTCGTAGGAAAATTCAGTTGCGTATGTGCGCGACCATTTATCCGCCAGCGACGCGCGTAAATCCATATTGCCCAAAATGGGACCGTATAAATGCGCGTCCCCCTCACTCAGGACATGATCGGCCATGGCCTGACGCATTTCGATGGGGGGTGGTGCCGTTGGGGCCGCTTGGCTGACATCAATCAAGGGCCGGTCCGCAGGAAATTCCATCCCATCCAACCATTTACGCGCCGCTTTAATCGGCGGCGCGATAATGTTTGATGTGCGCCCCATGGATTGCAAAGGGTTAATCTTTGCCGCGGTAGGGTTCGACATATTGCAATGCCAAATCCCATGGGAAGAAAATCCAAGTATCTTGGCTTACTTCAGTCACAAAGGAATTCACCTGATCGCGGCCCATTGGTTTTGCATAGACGGTGGCAACATGTGCCTTTGGCAAAACCTTGCGGACAACTTCCAATGTTTTGCCTGTATCCACCAAATCATCGATGATCAAAACGCCCTCACCATCGCCAACTAAGTCTTGGTCAGGCATTTTGATGATGCGTGGTTCGCTTTGTGTTTGGTGGTTATAGGATTTGACGCTGATTGTGTCGACCAAACGAATGTCCAATTCACGTGCGATGATCATCGCAGGCGCCATTCCTCCTCGTGTAATCGCAACTACAGCGCGCCATGCACCGCCTTCATCAGGGCCCTGACCATCCAAACGCCAGGCCAGCGCACGCGCATCGCGGTGAAGTTGATCCCAACTTACGTGAAATCCTTTTTCGTGGGGCAGGCGTTCTGTCATGAGTCTTTCTTTCCTGTCACTACATCAATATCGGGGGCATCGACCGCCTTCATACCGACCACATGATAGCCTGAGTCAACGTGCAGGTTTTCACCCGTCACACCAGAGCTTAGGTCAGATAGTAAATAAAGCGCGGATTTGCCCACATCATCAATTGTCACCGTACGGCGCAGAGGTGAGTTTAATTCGTTCCATTTTAGGATATAGCGGAAATCGCCAATGCCGCTGGCCGCCAATGTTTTGATCGGACCTGCGGAAATTGCATTGACGCGAATATTTTGCTTGCCCAAATCCTCGGCCAAATACATGACGGATGCTTCAAGCGCGGCTTTCGCAACGCCCATGACATTATAATGCGGCATTACCTGTTCGGCGCCATAATAGGTCATCGTCAGCATGGAACCACCGTCCGTCATCAATTTTTCCGCACGCTGCGCCACGGCCGTAAATGAATAGACAGAGATATCCATCGTCATATTGAAATTGTCGCGCGAGGTGTCAACGTAACGGCCACGCAATTCCGCTTTATCTGAAAAACCAATCGCGTGAACCAAAAAGTCGATTTTGCCCCAACGTTTGTCAATTTCCGCGAAAACAGCATCAACGCTGCCCATATCCGTCACATCGCATTCAACCAAAAAATCGCTGCCGCATTGTGCGGCCAATGGTGCGACGCGTTTTTTCAACGCTTCACCTTGATAGGAAAAACACATCTCTGCGCCTGCATCGGCGCAAGCCTTTGCAATTCCCCATGCGATGGATTTGTCATTCGCCAAACCCATGATTAATCCACGTTTTCCCGCAAGTAGATTATTTGACATTGCCTCGTCTCCGCCCAATATTCAGTTATCTTGCGTTTAGTTGATCCAACATAATCCATCAAGTCTGATCGTTAGGATCACACATAATTAACCACATGAGGCAGCAGATGAGCGAACGAAACGGTATTTTTGCAGGCGACAATCCATTTGAAATCGCACGTCGTTGGTTAGGCGATGCAGAAGAGGGAGAGTTAAATGATCCCAATGCGATTGCCCTGTCGACTGTGGACGCAGATGGATTGCCGAATGTTCGAATGGTTCTGCTAAAGGCAATCGACGAAGACAGCTTTGTGTTTTACACCAATTACAACAGCCGAAAGTCGCAAGAAATTAAACAGGCGGGCAAAGCCGCCTTTGTTTGGCATTCAAAGGCGCTTCATCGTCAGATACGGGTGCGTGGCGTGGTTGAAAAAGAAGATGGAGCGCAGGCGGACACCTATTACAACTCACGTTCTTTAAAAAGTAGATTGGGCGCAATTGCATCGCAACAATCCCAGCCACTCGCGTCACGTGCGACATTGGTTGCCGAGGTTGCAAAAGTAACCGCAAAGAACGGATTAAACCCAAAACGGCCCGATTATTGGGGTGGCTGGCGTATTCGTCCCGTTGAAATGGAATTCTGGGCAGATGGTGAATTTAGGCTGCACGATCGATTTCGATGGTCGCGCATAGGTTGTAATGCGGATTGGGATATTCAGCGGTTATACCCTTAACATAATGTAATAGTTACATAAAATTCACGTTACATGAAATTAGCACATAAAATATTAACTAAAAAAATATCTATTGCATTCCTTTAGTATAGTGTTGCATGACTTTAGTCAGGGGATGACAATACGCGGTGGTAACGTGATACAGGAAACAGAACGCAGGCTATGCGGGGTGGTGAAGTGGTTCGACCCAAGCAAAGGCTTTGGTTTTATCGTAGCAGATGGAACCCAAGATGACATTTTGCTTCATGCGAATGTTCTTCGGAATTTCGGGCAAAGTTCGGTGGCAGATAATGCGCGGATCGAATTTATTGCCCAAGGGACAACCAAAGGTGTGCAGGCAACAGTTGTGCTGTCGATTGCGCCACCTGAAACAACATCGGCATCACTTGCAGATTTTGAAAACGTGGATGACGCAGAAGTGGCACAACTGCCACTTGAGGCTGCGCGCGTAAAATGGTTTGATAAAGCCAAGGGATTTGGGTTCGCCAATATTTGGGGAAGTTCAGAGGACGTGTTTGTGCATGTCGAAATCTTACGGCGGTCGGGTCTTGCGGATTTACAAGCAGGCGAGGCGGTGGCAATCCGTGTGATTTCAGGCAAGCGCGGTAAAATGGCGGCTGAGGTGTGCTCTTGGGAAAGTGTTTCGCGCGATTAGGATTTGTTTTCATTTGGCTGTTGTCGTCAACAACGGGCATCGCAACAGCTGGGTGCACAGATTCGATTGTCGAAATTAAATCCGCAAATGCACATATCAGGTTAAATGTCGAAATGGCCGATTCTTCCGAGGAACGCGCCATGGGTCTGATGCACCGCGAAAGTATGCCTTATAATAGTGGGATGTGGTTTATCTATGAAACGCCGCGCACCGTCGCGTTTTGGATGCGCAACACACTCATCCCGCTAGATATGATTTTTGTCGATCAGCATGGTGAGGTCCAAAAGATCCACGTGAATGCACGACCACTGGATGAAACACCAATTCCGGGCGGGGATAACATTCAATTTGTTCTTGAAGTGAATGCAGGCTTATCCGAACGCTATGGATTGGGGGCAGGCGACTTTATTCGTCATCCATCCATAAAACAGGATCCCGTTTGGCCCTGCCAAAAATAATTTCAAAAAAACACCATATTGCTCTTTTCAAAGGCGCGGTCATTCGCTAGATACCGCCTCAGTCGGGGCGTAGCGCAGCCTGGTAGCGCACCTGTTTTGGGTACAGGGGGTCGCAAGTTCGAATCTTGCCGTCCCGACCATCTTCAAAAAAACTATCGTTGGAATCGCACAAATACCACGTCTGTATTCTTTGCATGTGGTCCACCGATTATTTTGAGAATTCTTGAACAAGACGATACACTACCACATTTAGTGTTAAATTTTTTTTCATCCCCAATTTGCAGGGTTTATTGACCGCGTGAATCACTTGTCTGTAGGGGAAGGGTTCAAGTTCTGCATCGCTTCATTCACTTAAGTGCCTTAAAAACAAGGTTTTATAAAAATCGTTAATAAAAGTTAACAATTTAACCCGCTGTGGCACACCAGAATACCCCGACTATTCAAAAGGATGGTCAACCGATAAAACCACATTTGAACGAAAAAAAAGTCATTGACGATGACGGGCTTTCTACGTCACTTTGTGTGGGCCGATGGGGCGAAACACTAGATGTAGTATCATTCACGATGAATGGCCCACACCAACCGTGGGACCACGCGTACCGCGTGACGCTGATTTTTTGTGCCACCTCACGAGAAAAATATAAACACAGTTTACGGATTTAGGCGGTACAATGAAAATTGAACGTAAGTTTACGAAGGCAGGGCAGGACGCATACGCAGACATCGAATTTGTCACAACGTCCTCGGAAATACGTAACCCAGATGGAACAGTTGTTTTCCACCTTGAGAATGTAGAAGTTCCAAAATCATGGTCACAGGTTGCAAGTGATGTGATTGCGCAGAAATATTTCCGCAAGGCTGGTGTGCCTGTTGCGTTGAAAACCGTGCGCGAAAAGGATGTTCCAGAATTTTTGTGGCGCTCTGTCGCAGAAAAGGCAGACACTGATAAGACCGGCGAAACATCCGCGAAACAAGTGTTCAATCGTCTTGCAGGCGCTTGGGCCTATTGGGGTTGGAAAGGTGGCTATTTCACCACCGAAGAAGACGCGAGCGCCTACTACGACGAAATGCGCTACATGTTGGCCAACCAAATGGCCGCGCCAAACAGCCCACAGTGGTTCAACACGGGCCTACATTGGGCCTATGGAATTGATGGACCCAGCCAAGGCCACCACTATGTTGATTACAAATCAGGCAAGCTTGTCAAATCAAACAGCGCCTATGAACACCCACAGCCACATGCATGCTTTATTCAATCAGTCTCTGACGATTTGGTTAACGAAGGTGGCATTATGGATCTATGGGTCCGTGAAGCGCGTTTGTTCAAATACGGCTCTGGGACCGGCACCAACTTCAGCTCACTTCGCGGTGAGGGAGAGGCACTCTCGGGCGGCGGTAAATCCTCTGGCCTGATGGGCTTCTTGAAAATTGGGGACCGTTCGGCGGGCGCAATCAAATCAGGCGGCACAACACGTCGTGCAGCCAAGATGGTAATCTGTGATGCCGATCACCCAGACATCGAAGAATTCATCAACTGGAAAGTGAAAGAAGAACAAAAAGTGGCGTCAATCGTCGCTGGTTCAAAAATGCACGAACAGCGTTTGAATGAAATCTTCTCGGCCATTCGTGCATGGGATGGCAGCACAGAAGACGCCGTTGATCCGACAAA